>CAMCTV010000022.1 GCA_945878635.1 Chryseobacterium gleum
ATTGGGGTCATACTTTCCCAATTCAAACTGGACGGTATTTTTTTTCAAGACAAACGCACAAGGCACAGTGACAATTTTCCCTTGAATAAATTGAAATGCGTACGGTTGGGTTTCTTGGATTTGTCCTGTGTTGGTTTGTATGATGAGCGATCCATTGCGCAAGGTGCAGCTCACAGACTTATCCCATTCCAATTGAATTTCTTGTGGATTTCCCTCAGGGTGAATGACCCAATCATATTTTAATTTGTTGTTCTCACTGTTCCATCTCACATCTATGTTGTTGTATACTTGGGATAGCGTTCCAGTTTGATAAAGCAGTGTTTTTCCCTCTCGTTCACCCAAATAGTAATTGTGGTAATAAGGCAAATGTTTTTCGCCCCGCCACTGCATGTTGGGGTTGGCGTTTTTCCAGATTAAATCAAAGACATGGCCTTTTGGATGCAATTGCGCAGTGGTTTCATTGGGATGAAACTGCTGAAAAAAGTCGTTGTTGTAAAGTTCAAATCGAAGACCTTTTTGATTTTGCCAAACCCTACCGCCCGGCACTTCGCTCATCCAAATAACTTCTTTTACCCATTGACCTTGATTGGGTACAATCTTTAGCTGCGCCAACAAAGGCACGGGAAGTAAAATCAGGAAAATGTAGAAGTAGCGCATCCTATGCAGAAGACCAAGGCCTTTCCAATAGGTTGCGTCTGTGTTCATGGTTGAAATTAGTTGAGCAAATCTGTCAGCTTGCGCATTTCCATGGCGGGAGAAGCTTTTTCATATAAGATTCGGTATACGGCCTCAGCAATGGGAATATCAACATTGAATTTTTTATTGATCTCATGAATCCCCTTTGTAGCATAGTATCCCTCCGCAACCATATTCATTTCAATGGTTGCCCATTTGACACTATACCCTTTACCGATCATGGTTCCAAAGGTTCTGTTTCTGGAGTAAGGTGAGTAGGCGGTTACCATCAAGTCACCCAAGTAAGCAGAGGATTTTACATCACGATGCACCTCATGAACAGAGTCCAAGAAGCGTTCAATTTCACGAATAGCATTAGAAACCAAAACGGCTTGAAAGTTGTCTCCAAAACCAATTCCATGACAAATACCTGAAGCCACGGCGTAAACATTTTTCAGGATGGCAGCTAGTTCAGCGCCAAAGACGTCTTCAGTGGTGGTGGTTTTGATAAAACGGCAAGCGAGGCGTTGGCTCGTGATTTCGGCCTTGGCAATATCAATGGCACCTATCGTGAGGTAGGACAATTTTTCCATGGCCACCTCTTCTGCATGGCACGGGCCGCAGATGATTCCGATGTTCTCGTATGGAATATTGAACTGTTTGTGAAAATACCGTGCGGGAATCGCATCAAATTCATTGACAATACCCTTTACAGCGGAAAAGATGATTTTGTTTTCAATGCCTTTGGGTTTGTATTGATCCATGGTAACATGCAAAAACGCAGAGGGGATGGCCACTACCAAGTAATCGCAATAATCAACAACCGCCTGAAGGTCACTGGTGACAACCAATTGATCCAAATCAAATTCAATGCTTTGGATATAGTTGGGGTTGTGACCAAATTGTTGGATGTGATCAATGGCATCTTGGTTTCTCATCCACCAGTATACCTTGCTATCAGGGCTACACAGCAGTTTAACCAAAGCCGTTGCCCAGCTTCCACCTCCTAAAACGCCAATTTTCATGTTATTACTCATGCCTAAGGTTAAAAAGATAAAAAGCGAAGATAAGCAATAAAGAAAACTCAGAAAAATAGGCCTTTGGAGGGGCTATTTTAACAATCGAAAAAAAGAGTGAACATCAAGGTGTTTTGATGGAAATGCAACTAACTTCGTTACTCTTCTTTTGAATATGGACAAAAAGCGATCAATCATGCACATGGACATGGATACATTCTTTGTATCCGTGGAGCGCTTGATGGACAGTCGTTTGAACGGTAGGCCCATATTGGTGGGCGGAACCAGTGACAGGGGAGTAGTGGCCGCATGCAGCTATGAGGCCCGTGCCTTTGGTGTTCACTCAGCCATGCCCATGAAGTTGGCCAAGCAATTGTGTCCAGAGGCCGTTGTCATTAGAGGCAACAGCCACAATTACATGAAGTACTCCGATATGGTCAGTGAGATTGTTCAAGGAAGTGTTCCTGTTTTTGAGAAGATGTCCATTGATGAGTTTTATTGCGACCTGTCAGGGATGGATAAGTTTTTTGGATGTTACCGTTTTGCGGCGGAGCTCCGTCAGCGGGTAATCAAAGAAACGGGATTGCCGCTCTCTTTTGGATTATCGGTGAATAAGACCGTGTCAAAGGTGGCCACAGGAGAGGCCAAGCCCAACAATCAAATGTGGGTGGAGCAGGGCAATGAGCGACCTTTCTTGGCACCGTTGTCCATTCGGAAAATCCCGATGGTTGGCGACAAGACTTACCAAACATTGAGGAACCTAGGCATTCAGCGCATTGGAACATTGCAAGAAATGCAGCCAGACCTTCTGCATGCTGCTTTGGGAGAAAATGGATTGGTGATTTGGAAAAAAGCCAATGGTGAAGACAGCTCTCCCGTCGTGGCTTATCAAGAGCGAAAGAGCATCTCAGCGGAAAGGACTTTTGACCGTGACACTACTGATTTGGTTAAGCTCAAGGGAATACTGGTGGCGATGACTGAAAACTTGGCGTATCAATTGCGCAAGGGCGGCCGTCTTACATCTTGCATTACACTAAAGTTGCGCTATTCTGATTTTCAAACCCAGACCATGCAATGCAGAATTCCATACACCGCCGCGGATCATATTTTATTGCCTAAAATACACGAGCTTTTCGAAAAACTGTTTGATAGAAGAATGTTGGTTCGATTGGTGGGCGTGAAGATGAGTCATTTGGTTAGCGGAGGACAGCAAATGAATTTGTTTGACGGAGCTGATGATCGGGTGGAGCTCTACAATGCGTTGGATGATATCAGAAATAAATTTGGCGAGCGCGCTGTGATGAGTGCCGCGGGATTGCATGCCAAGACCATCGGTAGAGGAGACAATCCTTTTTCTGGAGGTCCACCCATGCTTCTGGCCAACAGAAGGGTTTAATTTTTTCCAGCCCACATAAACATCCTAGGATTATTGATGTATAGGTCAATGTCTTTGTGGGCTATCAAAATGCCAAGATCTACCAACCAAAGTACACCACCACCGCCCATGGATAAGGTGTAGAAAATGGGAACTTTGGGGTCAGTTCCCAGATACATCCGGTGCACACCAAAGTAACCCAAAGTGACGTTGAGAAGAATGGCAACACGACGGGTATTCTCTTTGTATTTTAAACCAACATGAAAAATGTCTCCTATTAGAATGGGTTCTTTTTCAGCTTGCGCAGAGATGGACATCAAGGCAAACCACAGAATAAAAGAGCGTTTGAAAAGTTTAATAAGGTCCATAGTATTTCGGAAAACCGGGTATTTCTAGTTGTGAGGGTGCTGCGCGATCCAAAACAAATATGCAGTTTTTTTTCTCGTGAATCATTTGAAAAAGACAAAGCTCTTCCTCACTTCTTAAAGTCAAAGTATCATCATTGGACGAAGCAAAGTCCATTGTTTTTTCTTTTATTTCACTAGCCTTTTGGGGTGCAAGAGCCATAGCTTTTCCATTGATATGAATCTGAATGTCCTTCGGGAAGGGCCCGATCCAATTGCCATAGGCATTGCCCAAACCATTCAAAAGCAAGACCACAAAAACGACTAAATTTATTTTCGATAATTTTTCTTTGCTCAATTGAGTCAATCCTAGAATCCAAAAACCCAAATAGAAAATATTGTATTTTGGACCAAAAGGCAAGAAATGTTGGCTCTTGATGACCAGTAAAAGCGTGATTAGTCCGCCAATGTTGTACAGTAGAATGAAATGATTTTTCCGGTGTTGGATAGAAAACCAAATCCAAACCAAAAACAAAAGGATGGAAGAAATAAAGCCCAGACCAACCAAGTTGAAGGCATTGCCCCCGAAAAAATATTTGGCAAAAAAGACCAGTGATTTGTGGAATAGCGAATCCAGCGTGAAGGGAATCGATCTGCTTTTCAATGCGCTGGTCGCGGACTCATCACCAATTTCATTGCTCATTTCCAAAAAATGAGTAATCCACTCCCAATGGGTGAGGCAAACAAAAATACAGAATATCCCTCCCAACGTTATGCCCCGAATAGTGGATGATTGTAGCGGTTTTGGGGTGGCCACAACCAAGTAAACCCATATGATGAGCAGGGGAAACACAGTAAGAAAATGAGAGAAGAAAACGGCTACGCTGAGTAGCATTGAAATAAAAATTGTTTTCAATTGATTGTCGGGACGATAAACGAACAAATAATAGGTGAGGAGTAAGACCAAGAATACGGAGAATGAATAAGTTCGGATGATGACGGAAAATTGAGAGAATGAGGAGAAGAAACACAGAATGAAAATGCCCACGGTCCGAATCAGAAAAGGGGTTTTGAACGCATCAAAAATCTTTAGTAAAATGATTAAGCCAAACAAGTAAAAAGAGAGGCTCAAGTATCTCATTCCCCTTTCCGAAAGGTCGAACAACCTTGTACAGACGATACCAACAAAATTGTAAAGGGTAGAATTTCCAGAGTCGCGGGTGGCATGTTTGGCGGCAAAAGTCAATTCTTCATTGAGGTTGATCCCGTTTTGTTTGGCTTGAATGTAGGCGGGGTCAAAGTAACCGGTAAAAGTGGAAGCGGTGTAGTATTCATCGTAATCAGAATAAATGGAGAGTTTATCCATGACCTTGACTTTGGACCAAAGTGAAAAAAAGATGATGAATAGAGAGAATAGAATGAAGGTTCGTTGGGAGACAGATGGAATAATCTTGAACATAAGTAATCAAATATAATGAGAGAAATTAACTTAGGCATTAGATTTGTCATGACCGCCGAAAATTCAAAAAAATGAAAAGTAATTCGATTCAATGGACTTTGCGCATCGTGATATTTGCGCTATTTATCGTCTCTGCAGTGGCAAAGATGTATCCCATTTGGGCATTTGAAAAACAGTTGGTTGATTTGGGTATAGCATCATGGTGTAGCGCCCCGTACTTGGCCAGATTGCTTTTGGGAGTAGAGCTCGCTATAGGAATTGCCATTTTGCAGCCCCATTTTTTAAAACGCATTGTTATTCCCTCCACCATTTTATTGTTGGTGGTTTTTTGTGTTCACTTAAGTATTGAAATGGTCAAGCACGGCGCGATGAATGGAAACTGCGGCTGCTTTGGTCAATTGATCCCCATGACTCCGCTTGAGGCCTTTATCAAAAATGTAGCAGCCATTGGGCTTTTGGTTTGGTTGTATAAAATTATAATGGAGAAGGAGATGAAACACCGATTTAGTTTGTTGCTTTTGATTTGGTCACTTTCTTCATTGTTGGTTTTTGCCTTGTTCCCATTTTGTCCTTGTGCAGAAGAGCCCGTTGTGGATGCTGCCGCCGTTACGGAGATGGTGAATACAACTGACACATCCAAAACCACATTGACATTAGATACATTGAATCAAAAGTCAACAGCAGTAGAAGACCCAAACGCAGCGGTTTTAGATCCAGGGCCAGCCGCAGTCACATCAGCATTTTCTAAGTTGGCCATTTTCAATGGAAAAAAAGCCAACATCGATCAAGGAAAGGCCATCGTTTGTTTTTTTGCTCCTGGATGTGATCATTGTCAAGAAACAGCCAAAGAGTTGGCCAAGATGGCTAAACAAAAAGATTTTCCACCCATCTATATTTTCTTCATGGACGAAGAGCCCGAGAAAATACCTGAGTTCATTAAGCAAGCAGGGCGCAATTTCCCTTACCGAATATTGGATATTCCTACTTTTTGGACCACCATGGGGCCTGAGGGAGAAACGCCTGGCGTGTATTATTTGTGGAATGGAAATGTGCGCAAGACATTTTTGGGCATCAATGAGAAGGCCTTCAATGGTACTGAACTGAAGAAAGCCATAGCAAAAACCAGTAAATAAGATGCCGCTCATTCTTCCGGTCTTGGACAAATCTCCCGTGTGGGGAGCAGATGTTTTTATCGCTGAAAACGCCACCATAGTGGGGGATGTAAAAATGGGCGACCAATGCAGCGTTTGGTTTCAAGCTGTCATTCGGGGTGACGTCAATAGCATCGTTCTTGGGAATAAAGTGAACGTTCAGGACGGCGCCATCATTCACTGTACTTATCAGAAAGCTGCCACGGTCATTGGCAATAATGTTAGCCTAGGTCACAGGGCCATGGTACATGGATGCACCATCAAAGACAATGTTTTGATTGGCATGGGCGCTATTGTCATGGACCATTGTGTCATTGAGGAAAACTGTATCATTGCAGCAGGTGCTGTTCTGCTGGAAGGCACACGCGTCCCTTCATGGTCTGTCTTTGCGGGGATACCCGCTAAAAAAGTGAAGGACTTGTCCCCTGAACTATTTGAAGGAGAGGTGCAAAGGATAGCCAACAATTATGTGATGTATTCCGGTTGGTTTAAATGACAAAAATCTTGGATTCGCCAATCATATCTGTTCATCAATTGCGCATCGAGGTTGCTGGGAAAACTTTGGTTGAGGACATATCTTTTGATTTGTTCCCAGGCAGGTGTTTGGCTATCGTAGGAGAATCGGGCAGTGGAAAGACCTTGTCATGTTTAACTTTATTACAACTCAATCCGCAAAATTTCACTTATCCGTCGGGAAAGATCATCGATCACAACAGCCAGTTGGAATTATCTCCCAAGGATGCAACGCTGATGACTTGGCGCGGAAAAAGAGTGGCGATGATTTTTCAAGAGCCCATGAGTGCGCTTAACCCTGCCATGCGCGTGGGTAATCAGGTTTCGGAGGCCATTATTTACCACCTTCAAATGTCCAAAGCAGAAGCGCGTAGAGCGGTAGTCGACTTGTTCAAAGAGGTACGCCTGCCCGAACCTGAGATCACTTTTGATAAATACCCACACCAGCTTTCAGGAGGCCAACGGCAACGTGTGATGATTGCCATGGCATTGTCTTGCAATCCACAGATTCTTTTGGCAGATGAGCCCACAACCGCATTGGATCCATCTGTTCAGCAAACAGTTTTGGATCTCTTAAGGAGTGTTCAATTGGAGAGAAAGATGGCCATGATTTTTGTTTCTCATGATTTGAAAGTGGTTCAATCTGTTGCTGATGATATTATTGTGATGCAAAAAGGTGCAGTAATGGAGCAAGGCAGCGCCAAGGAGGTTATTCAAAACCCACAGCACCAGTATACCAAGGCTTTATTGGCCTGTAAGCCAGAAGGAAAAGACAAGTTGCATTATTTGCCAACATTGGAACAATTGGATAATTTGAATATCATTCCTCAAAACCCAATAGGTGACGTTCTATTAAAGGCCAGTTCACTGACCAAGAAATATGGTGATTTTACAGCTGTTGATCAAGTTTCTTTTTTCATTAGAAAAGGAGAGACCTTGGGTTTGGTAGGGGAAAGTGGATGTGGTAAATCTACGCTCAGCCGCATGCTGATGGGTTTGTTGCCCATTACATCGGGAACGATAGTTTGGCGTGGTGAGCCTTGGTTGTCACAGTTGATGTCGATGAAAAGGAAGGACAGAAGACGGATTCAAATGGTTTTCCAAGATCCTTTCTCATCATTGAATCCCAAAATAAAAATTGGAGAGCAGATCATGGCTCCTATGGAAATACACGGTCTTGGCAAAAGCCAAACGGAGCGCCGTGAAAAAGCATTGGAGTGGTTGAGAAAAGTAGGAATGCCAGATCCAGTTGATGCATTTGAAAAGTATCCGCACGCTTTTTCGGGTGGCCAACGCCAAAGGATTGTCATTGCTCGCGCACTAGCTGCAGAACCAGAATTAATCATTTGTGATGAAAGCGTGGCTGCCTTGGATGTCTCGGTTCAGGCACAGGTATTGAATTTGCTCAACGCACTGAAACAAGAGTTGGGACTTACCTATTTATTTATCTCCCATGACATGCATGTGGTGAATTACATGTGTGACAGGGTGATGGTGATGCAAAAAGGAAGGCTCATTGAGCAAGGTTAAAAGAGGACAAAATCCGCCATTCCTATTATCTTAGCCCCATGAACGAGCAGGTAAAAAGATTACAAAATCTTCAGGCACAAGCGCAATTGGGAGGAGGTGAAAAGCGCATCGCTTCTCAACATCAAAAAGGAAAATTAACAGCCAGAGAGCGCGTAGATGTGCTCTTGGATGAAGGGTCCTTTGAAGAAATTGGAATGTTGGTCACGCACCGCAGCACCAATTTTGGATTGGATCAAGAAAAATATTTAGGAGACGGAGTCATCACAGGCTACGGAAAGATTCATGGTCGTTTGGTATATGTTTTTTCGCAAGACTTTACAGTCATGGGAGGATCATTGGCTGAGGCTCATGCACAGAAGATTTGCAAGATCATGGATTTGGCCATGAAGAATGGCGCACCACTGATTGGATTAAACGATAGTGGAGGAGCCAGAATCCAAGAGGGTGTGGTTTCATTGGGTGGATACGCAGATATTTTTTATCGAAATGTTCAGGCCAGTGGGGTAATTCCTCAAATCAGTGCCATCATGGGGCCATGCGCAGGCGGTGCGGTTTATAGCCCTGCATTGACCGATTTTATCATGATGGTGGAGAACACCTCATACATGTTTGTTACTGGTCCCAATGTTGTAAAAACAGTGACACACGAGGAGGTAAGTAGTGAGGCTTTGGGTGGTGCAAGTACGCACAGCACAAAGAGTGGAGTAACCCATTTCACTGCAGAAAATGATGTAACCTGTTTGCAGAATATTCGTCATTTGTTGTCTTATATGCCGTCTAATTGTGATGAGGATGCTCCCCGATTGCCCTATGCATTGGGCAATGAGAAAAGAGAGAAGTTGAATGGCATTATTCCCCCATCGGCTCAGCAGCCTTATGACATGCACGATGTCATTAATGAGGTTGTCGATGGCGAAACTTGGGTTGAGGTACACAAAGATTACGCGGAGAACATCATTGTTGGATTTGCCCGCTTGGCAGGCAGAAGCATTGGTGTTGTGGCCAATCAACCCGCTTATTTGGCCGGTGTATTGGACATCAAATCCAGCAATAAAGCAGCTCGATTTGTTCGCTTTTGCGATGCATTCAATATCCCTTTGTTGGTTTTTGAAGATGTTCCAGGTTTCTTACCCGGAACGGATCAGGAGTGGAATGGGATCATTTCCAATGGCGCCAAACTATTGTATGCGTTTAGTGAGGCTACCGTACCTCGCGTAACAGTTATCACCCGTAAAGCCTACGGTGGTGCTTATGACGTGATGAATTCCAAACACATCGGTGCGGACATGAATTTTGCATGGCCTACAGCTGAGATTGCCGTGATGGGCGCCAAAGGCGCTGCTGAAATTATTTTCAAGAAAGATATTTCAGAGGCTGCGGATCGAGAAGGAAAGTGGAAAGAAAAAGAATCCGAGTACGCCGAGCTTTTTGCCAATCCATACAGTGCCGCTGAGCGCGGTTATGTGGATGAAGTTATCCTACCGGAACAAACGCGTGAAAAATTAATCAGAGCTTTTGAAATGTTGGAGAACAAAGCGGAACCTGTAATTAAGAAAAAGCACGGAAACATTCCGTTGTAATTGAAGACAATAATGCGCTTCATACTTTTTATCTTTTTATTGTTTTTCATTGCAACGCATCTCTTGGCACAACCGGGTGGAGGAGGAGGGGCAACGTTGAAATTCAAAGGAATGAAGGCTGATTCGGCGAGATTGTTTGTTGTAGAAGTTTTTGCAAATCCAACATGGATTAGCCAATCCAATCCAATTTCATTGGCGGAGGGGATAACGCTCTATAGCCCCATGCCTTGGCAGTTGAGCACTGGAGAATTGAATTACAGGATGGAGTTTTATCAAGGGAGCAAAACAATGCGAATTGATATTCAACAATTGCCCCCTGAGAATCCCATTGGCTGGACCCCCAACTTTGATAGTTTACAATTTTTTGAGGGAAACTGGACTTGGAATTTGAGTCCCTATTGGCCATTGCAAGAGGAAATATCAAAATCATACGGCATTACGCGGTATACAAAAGCGACATGGGAAAAGAATAAGTTTTGGTCTTGGACGATTCCCGGAGAAATGAAGTATTCGCCACTTTATCATTTTAATGAAGCCATGCAATGGCGCAGGAAAAGAGAATGGGCAAAGGCGGAATCTTCCATCGAGTTGGCCATCATCAATGCGCGAAATGAGAATGAGAGCAAAATTTTTCAAACCGAGAAGTTGATTTTGTTGAAGGAAAAAGAAGAGTGGAAAATGGCCAAGAATCTGGCTTATGAATTGCTCCTAAAATACCCAGATGATTTTTCTTTGAATCTGCATGCAGCGGCGCTGGCTATACAGTTCAAAGAGTATGGAAAAGCTGACTCTTGTTACCGCGTATTGATGCGACATTCAGAAGGTTATGAATGGGATTACATGATGTTTTTGGCAAGATATACGGATCGTGACGAGGAGGCTTTTGCAAGAGGAAAGATGAAATTGTTTCAGGTTGAAAACGAGAAATGGGAAGGAGAGCCAATTGGGATTACACAACATTGTGGAGTTTGGTTTCAAATGGCGATGGTTGCAGAATTAACAGGGCATATTGAGGAGGCCTCAAAGTACGCGTTTACTGCTGCTTACGGAGGTTATGGTTACAACATGACAAGCATTCAGGAATTTGAGGAGTGGAGTGATCGGTACAACAAGTACCCATATTTCGCCCTGGCTTATGCCTTGTATCTGCACCATACAGCTCGCTATGAGTCTGAAGACCAACCATTACAGCGAGCCAATAATGTTTTGAAATTTATCCCAAAGAATTTTTATGATCATGCTGACTATTGGTGGACACTTGGTTTGGTCAATGAGCGTTTGCAGAATTGGGAAAAGGTTGTAGAGTCAGGCAAACGATTGGTCAAGATGGATGATCAAGACATGCGTGGACACTATTTGCTTTTTCGTTATTACGGGGCAAGTATACCGGAGTTCAATCCAAAGAAATCAGAAGAGCATCGCCTGAAGTGGGGAGAGTTGAGAAGAATGAAGTTGGAGAGCAATTAGGCTTTTATTACAATAAAGTATCGTCTCAAAGATTTCCACCATTTTTGTTGCACCAATTCATCTGTTGTCTTTTTACACAACGAAGATAATTTTTCAATGGTGGTTGTATAGTCCCATTCATTTTTGGCGTTCCATTGAAATTGATCTTGGTGATCTACCAGGAATTGAGCGGCATGCATCGGAATTTCAATGGTATCTTTTCCTTTGCTACCAATGATTTCAACCTCTTTGTTACCCCCATTTTGTTTTTTCATCACCAGGGTATTTTGCAAGAAGCAAAAACGGAACCCCGTTTTGGAAACTTCGTCAAGAGGCGTTGCTTTGAGGCTACGCTCGATCAAAGTCCGAGGAACCAAAGGTTCGGGAATCGCGAAGCTGAAGAATTTTTTTAATGGAAAATCTATTCCAATGCCGTGCATGTAATTGTAAAGCGCCTTTTTAAGACCATCGGAAAACATTTCATGATTGGCTCCTTTGGGATCCTCGTGGTACAAATCGTTGTTGGCAAAACCCTGGAATTTTGGACCAGTTCTAATAACACCATATTTTTCAGGATCCTTTCCCACTGGACTGTGAACAGTCATGGCAAATTGATGCCAGTGGCCGGAGTGCAATAGGTTGTTCTGAAACAATTGTCTAACAACTTCCAAAGAATCGATGGTTTCTTGTGCTGTCTGCGTGGGGAATCCATACATCAAATACGCGTGCACCAATATCCCAGCATCGCTGAACGCTTTGCCCACACGTGCCACTTGATCAACTGTAATTCCTTTGTCAATTAAATCGAGAATTCGTGGACTGGCTACTTCTAATCCCCCCGTAACGGCAATGCATCCTGAAGCGGCCAACAATTGACAGAGGTCTGCATCAAATGATTTTTCAAATCGGATATTGGCCCACCAAGATACCTGTAATTTTCTACGAATGATTTCAATGGCCAAATCTCTCAGCGCAGCGGGCGGTGCGGCTTCATCAACAAAATGAAAGCCAGTTTCTCCGGTTTCAGCGATGAGTTCTTCCATCTGATTGGCCAGATGCTCCGCAGTGGCTTTGTCATATCTACCAATGTAATCAAGGTGGATATCACAGAAGCTGCATTTTTTCCAATAGCAGCCATGGGCCACGGTCATCTTATTCCAACGACCATCGTTCCACAGGCGGTGCATGGGATTGGGCATGTCTATGACGGAAAGATACTGGTCCAATTTTAATCCTTGGTAGGAGGGAGCAGGTTTTTGTTGGTGCAAAAAATCGCCTCCAATAAGGTTGTCTGTAAAAACAACTTTATTATCTACGAGATGAAAAGTTCTTTTGAATTTTTTTTCTGAATCCGGCGTTTGAATATTCTGAATCAAATTAAGAATGGGCCCTTCGCCGTCATCCAGCGTGATATAATCCAAATATTGAAATACGCGTGGATCCGAGAGTTCACGTAGCTCTGTATTGGGATACCCTCCACCCATGGCAGTTTTAACATGTGGGTAATGCTGTTTGATCCATTGACCCACTTTTAGCGCGCCATACAGATTCCCACCAAAAGGTACGGTGAACCCAACAAAATCAGGAATCTCTTCATCAAAGTATTTCTTGACACAGGCAATTAAAAGTTGATCCAAGAAACCTGTTTCTTTTTTTAATTCTGATTCAATGGGATCAAAGGAAACTGCGGTGCGGGCTATGCGCTCAGCATATTTAGAAAAACCAAACTGTGGACCTATGGTGGCTTGAATCAAATCTGATAAATCTTCCAAATACATGGTGCATTTGTATCTGGCGGTATCCTGCACGCCGATGTTACCAAAAAACCACTCGAGATCTTTGATCTGATTGAAACGAGAACCCTGTGGAAGATAATTGCCTTTAGCAATTCGATAACCAAGGGTGTAGTTTTTATTTTGAAGAAAAGAAATAACAGAATCAATTGTATTTTGATACAAATCGCGATTCAACAGAATAGCTTTCAATTCTGGATTTAACGAAAAATTTCCATTTTCGATTTCATCAAAAATTTGAGAAAGACCATTGCTGTTGAACATGGACATTACCAAATCCAATCCCAAATCTGCTTGTCTTGAAGTAAGACCTTGTTGACGCAAAAACCCAGTTAAATAGGCCGTCGCGGGGTACGGCGTATTCAGCTGGGTCAGTGGGGGGATAAAGAGTAATGTTTTGGTCACAATGTTTAGCCTAAGATCAACATCGCATCTCCGTAGCAGAAGAAGCGGTATTTTTCTTTCACAGCTTCATTGTATGCATGCATAATCAAATCATGTCCTCCAAAAGCAGTGGATTGCATGAGCAAAACACTTTCAGGTTCGTGGAAATTGGTGATCAAACTGTCGGCAATCACAAAATCATAAGGAGGGAAGATGAACTTGCTGGCCCATCCATCAAAAGGTTTTAGCAATTGGTCAGTACTGATGCTGCATTCAAATGCTCTGGCTACAGTAGAACCTACTGCACAAACTCTATTTCCTTTGATTTTGGCTTCATTGACCATTTGCGCTGTGATTTCAGGAATGATCAATTGTTCACTGTCTGTCTTGTGTTTGGTCAAATCTTCAACTTCAACTGTGCGGAAGGTTCCAATACCAATGTGCAAGGTTAGTTCTGCCATGTTTACACCTTTAATCTCTAAGCGTTTGCACAATTCACGGGTGAAGTGCAAGCCAGCAGTAGGAGCTGCAACAGCGCCTTCATATTTGGCAAACATGGTTTGGTAATTGAACTCATCTTCTGGTTCAACAGGTCTGTTGACATATTTGGGAAGTGGTGTTTCTCCTAACTTGTATACCAATGCTTTGAACTCCTCATGGGTTCCATCAAACAAGAAACGCAAAGTGCGGCCTCTGGATGTGGTGTTATCAATTACCTCAGCCACCAACTCATCATTTTCACCAAAGTACAATTTGTTTCCAATGCGAATCTTGCGCGCTGGGTCTACAACCGTATCCCAAAGAAAGTTTTGTGCGTTCAATTCACGCAACAAAAAAACCTCAATCATAGAACCCGTTTTCTCTTTGTTGCCATACATGCGGGCAGGAAAAACACGGGTGTTATTGTTGACTAAAACATCGCCCTCTTCAAAATAGTTGATCAAATCCTTGAACATTTTGTGTTCAATTTTTCCGGATTTTTTGTGTACCACCATCAAGCGAGATTCGTCGTGGTGATGGGCAGGGTACTTGGCAATTAATTCTTCTGGAATTTTATAGCGAAATTGTCCTAGTTTCATTTGATAATCAGTTCGTTAATTTTAAAAGGACGGCAAACATACAACTTTTTGAAGCCGTTGTAAAGGGGTATGAGCTTAAACCGTTGATAATAAGCGAATTATTTTTCAAAAAAGGTCCGTTTTTTGAAAAAGGCATTGATTTCTTCCATGGAATGGGCCATGGAGACATCGAAAGGAGCGCTGGAGGTTCTTCTCAGACTGCTTAAATGAGAGCCACTTTCCAATCGCTGCCCAAACTCATGCGCAATGGTTCTGATGTAGGTTCCTTTTGAACAGACAATTTCGAAATGGACCAAGGGCAATTCAACATTTGTTATCTTAAAAGACAAAATTTCAACGAGTGATTTCTTCATTTCGATTTCCACCCCTTCACGGGCAAATTCATAAGCGCGCTTGCCATTGATTTGCTTGGCGCTGAAAATGGGTGGGGTTTGCCATTGCTCTCCAAGAAAGGATGCGGCAGTATTTTCGATATCTGAATGGGACAAATGAGTGTAAGGATAGTCTCCCTCTGGTTGTGTTTCAAGATCGTAACTGGGTGTTGATTGTCCCAATGTAATGGTTCCCGTGTAGGTTTTGATTCCTCCCTGGAATTGATCAATTTCTTTGGTTTTTTGACCTACACATACGACCAAAAGTCCTGTAGCCAGTGGATCCAAGGTTCCCGCATGTCCTACTTTTACATTGCGCAATTTTAAATCTTCCAGTTGGATTTTTTTTAGACTCTTGAGATGTGATTTGAATTTATTGACCACATCAAAACTGGTCCATTCCAATGGCTTGTCCACAATAAACACCCATCCATCAATGAGCTCTTGATATGTTTGCGGAAAATCCATGGCAGCAAAGCTAATCACGAAACGGATTGAATTAAATTTGAAGATATGCTTTTTAGATTAATGTTGGCTTGTGTGTTATTGCTGGCTGCTTGCAGGGGGGATTACCGCAAGGCGCAATGGCATTACAATGCCGTTGTTGTGCAATACAACAGTATCGTAGAGGTATCGGAAAGATTAGAGTTGGGTTTTTCAGATACGGCTTCTTATCGCGCCGTGAACGAGAAAATGGATTCTTTGGAAATGCTCTTATCACGGCTGAAGGTCACTTTGGATACATTGTCATTTCCGGATGATGATGATAGGATTAAAGTGTCCGTCCAACATTGGACGGTAACCATGCAAGAAGAGGTTTTACCACTTTACCAGCGGAAAATAGACCTTTGGAAAATGATGCACATCCAACAAAGCCTACAAGATGTTATGCGCATAAAGCAAATGACCAATGAGATTGAACAAAAAAAGACCATCTTAAATGAGGGATTGATGCCTGTTTTTGATGATTTTGTTTCTGATTACAAGTTGTCTTATAGACCGCAATAAAAGTGCATAATTTATAGGACAAAAAATGGTGGTGAATACCAAGAATTGATTCAATTTTGTTGCATTAAAATTAAACAAAATGAAAAAAACTTTTTACCTTCTCCTCTTTTTCCATTTGATCTCTTGCAAACAAGAGAATGAGATGGGTGGCAGCATAACAGGAAAACTATTGCTGTATGGCACACAAGAACCCATTGCTTCAGCAGACATACAATTGCTGGGATCCACGGCTGAGCATGCAACAGGCGGTAGTATTTATTTGTCCTATTGGCAAGGACAAACCCAATCAGATGGAAGTTTTATTGCTCCCCGTTCTTCATCTGCGGATTGGTTGTATTTTAAATCAACGGATGATTATTGGGATTTGGGCTTTGCCGGCTCAAGTGAAGTAGACCAAAATGGAAGCAATAGCCTCTATTATTTATATGGTAAATCAAGGCTCCATATTCTAATTCAAGATACCAGTCATCTTGGAAATGTTACAGGAGTTTACGTTTATCCTTATGCGCCGGAATCAGAGTTTGTGACTTTGCTAGGCCCAAATGATGTTTACACCGTAGACGTTTTTGCCAACGAACAACAGCGCGTGGCTTTTCAGAAGCTTTTGATCAATGGGGAGCAAACAGATCCTGAGTTTATTTATTTCACCAATCCATCATTTTTAGGGGAAGACACCCTGAAGATTCAAATCTAACCATTTACCCTTTAATTTTTAAATCACATGATTCAAAATCAATCGTGCAGGAAATTCCTTGCCCTTATTTTTCTATTGTTTGTGTCTACTAACAATCCTATTCTTGGACAATTTTCCATTGACACCAGTGCAGTTCCGTCAGGAATTTTATGGAAACAATCGCGCCTCATTGCTAAGCCTCCAACTTCCGGTGACACTGTTGATTATGACTTAGGATGGCAGGCCATCAAAAGTCTTTTGAATAGCAGACTGTTTCATGATGGAACCGGTATTACAGAGAGGAAGAAAATGGCCGAGGCTGAGGATTTAGCGGTCAATTCAGTGGTTTTGTTCCCAACGGTGTTGCGTTATCAATACATTGACGGAGATCAATCGGCCTATTTTGACACCATTCAAGGGAAACATTATGTTCCAGAGGCTTTTACTGACTCTGTTTACAAGAATGAGGTATCTTGTTTTGTTGCACTAAGCGAAGCATCCCTGCATGATAGACAAGTGCGTTTTGTGGTTTCGGATTTGTCGCAATGGTGCAACATGCAAGGTTTTTGGGAAGCTGATTTTCAAGACGGAATGGGTTGGAAGTTGCTTGCAGAGGGAGTTCCCAATGTGGTCGTTTATGACAATGCAATAGACGACAGGATCATTCGTTTTCGTTTCACTTCCGATGAGGGAATCTTCTTTTCAGCAACCCAACTCAAAGGAAGTTCAGTTACGGGTTGTAATTTATTACCACACAGTCCGCCTTGGATGGAGGATGACGATTTACCATGGCGCATTTCAACTTCCTACCAAGGCCAACAAGTATCGGGCAATGCTTACACGTTATGGAGCGACGACGGTATTTTTGATAAGCCTTTCTTATTTGTGGAAGGTATAGATTTCAATATGCAGCAATGGCATGCGCAAATTGGCGATTTTGGTTGGTGTCAATTCATGGGCAATGACCAAGCGAATTATCCCATGTTGGCGCAATCGTCGGATTTGGTTGATGCATTGCGGGAAAGAGGTTTTGATTTGATTTTATTGGATTTTGTTGATGGAGCCGCGGACATCCGAAGCAATGCGGCTTTGGTTAAACATTTGATTCAATTGTGCAATGCATACAAGGAAGATCAAAATCAGCTAGTAGTGGCCGGTGCAAGTATGGGTGGACAAGTGGTAAGGGTTGCCCTGGCTGAAATGGAGCGCGATGGTCAAGATCATTGCACCGGGGTCTATGTTTCATGGGATTCTCCGCACCTAGGTGCACATATACCGCTGGCCATTCAAACGACCATTGATTTTCTGTCTCCCTTTTCCGCAGAAGCAGAGGCTTTTGAGTTGGGCGCATTGACCAGACCAGCTGCTAGACAGATGTTGATCAACCAATACTTTGATCCCATGGGTCAAATGTTGAACCCCTCAGATTTTCACGCCTTTCAAAATTATTTGGACGATTTGGGGATGCCCAAGAAAACCATCAATTGGGCCATTGCCAATGGCAGCGGCATTGGAACGCCCATCGAAAGCACCGCATGGACCCCACTGCTAGAAACATCTTGCAATGCATCCAATATTTTTTCAGGAGATGAATTTAGAATGTGGTTGTATGCGGCTCCTGGTAATCCTGACCACGCCTTTTCTACATCAGAGATGAATGTCATCGCAGATTTGATTTATAGTGAAACGTATTCATCATCTTTATCATTCGCATACACAGAGTATTCTGGTGTCTACAGTATCAGCAGTTCGGCACCTGCGCTGGATTATCAGCCAGGGGGTTATAGAAATTCAGTCAAGGAATTGGTGGATGTGGTCAATGGCAATTCAGATTATTTGTCCGAATGCAATTTTATTACCTCCGAGCAATATGCATTAAAACACAGCTTCATCACGCCGCAGAGTGCGCTGGATTTTCAAGGAAATCAGAACATTGGAATTTTGGACGCATTGGTTGCTGAACCAAACACAACGCCATTTGATGATTGGTATGTGCCAGTCGGAGTTAACCAACCCCACGTGGCCATGACACCTCAGAATATTCAGTGGCTATTGAATAAAATTGATGCAGTGAATGAAGCGATGGCAACAGAGGAATCATTCCCTTGTAGTCCCTTCATATACGGTTCAGCGGACGATCAGTTTTTGTTTCCAACCACGATTACGGGAATTCAAGAAGTGGTATTAAATGGTCAAGGCCCCATCCATTGCAGTCAAAATCAAGTTGTTCAACTCCCTCATTTGAAAATGCGACTGCTCCCGCAGTGCGGTCATTCTGGATTTGTATTAAAGGACAAAACGGTATTGAAAATTGGAGAGCCCGACGGTTCAAGAACCTGTCAATTGAAGTTGTCCCCGGAATCATCCATCATCATGTATGACAAGTCCCGATTGATTTTGGGATTGGGCAGTCAAATCATTGTCGGTCCGGGTTCTAGAATCATACTAGAGGACTTGTCATCGATATTGAATTTGGGAGGAGAAATTATTGTTCAAGAAGGAGGACAAATTCATTTTAATGGATCAAACTTATCTCTTGAACATGACCAAGCCCTGCTCATATTAGAAGACGGATTGTTGCGCATTGCAGATGGAAAGTCGCTGGCATTGCAACCGGCGATTGGGGCTAAAGGGATGATGGTCATCAAAAGTCAGCATCAACCCGCGGTAGAATTTGGTGTTGGGTCTAAATTGATTTTGAGGGGTGAGAACCGGGATGAAGACGTGATGCGGATTGAAACCATGTCCAATTTCTTTTCTCATAATGATTTTCAAGGATCGGTATTCATCGAGAATGGGGCAGTTCGGTTTGAAAAGGATGCCCAATGGCGCAATCAAACGTTGTTGAAGCTTGAAAAAGTGAAACTGTATGCTGTTGGTTCGTATGAGAATCAACAATTTGATGTTGTTTTTCAGAACAATAAGATTTTGATGACAGGTTGTATTTGGCATCATTTATCGGTATGTGGATCAAAGTCACACTTGAGGTCAAACGGCACGCGCTGGATAGGCAACGAAATTCAGCAGTGGGTTAAGGGATCATTGACCATAACTGAGTCAGACATGATTGGCGTAGGATGGGAGTGTGAATCCGTTGACCTGCCCTTTTCGTTTCGAAGTGTTACTTTTTCTGGCAATGGGAACCCCTTTGGCATGCGTGTATTGGGTTTAGAAACTGCGCCATTGGTGATAGAGGAATGTGACTTTTCGGATTACGAGTTGGGATTGTCTCAAAGTGGAGGAGTGCTGAAAGTGGCGTGCTCTCGATTTGGTCAGCTGTCTGACGCAATGCTGTTGCTCAATGGGACGCTCCTGATCATGAATGATGGCGCAGGCGGCAATGCCTTTGAGAATAATAGTCGCCACATTGTTTTCAACGAAGTGTCTTCTCCTGGCCTAATCAATGGGGGGAATTGGTTTGGTTCGGCCAACCAATTTGCCATTTATGGACTGCTGACGGTACCTTCACCAGGAGCAATAATGGACTGGTCTGGAAATGATTGGCTAGGAAACACGGTTTATGTTGAGTCTTATTTTCAATCAGAGCCCAATGAACTTTCTGTGAATGCGATAGCATTGGCGCCCATGCAGCCATTTCAGTCTTGTAAGAAGGAGAGTGGTGATGTCAAATTGAAACCTATAGTATCATCTGCTCAGCCGTTTTTTGGGGATGTACAAGATATGGCTAGGTATGCTATTTATGATGCAAGGGGTCAGTTGTTGGTAAGTAATTTAGATGACTTAGAATACAAGGAATGGTGTTCGAAAGATGGTGTGGCTTCTGGATTATATATCGTATTGGTAGAAGCAAGCAATAAAATACAAGTGGAAAAGCTGTTGATTCCTTAGCGCTGTTAAATACCGTTAAGCAAAGCCCCTCATCTCATCAAGATTCACTAATTTGCAGGCATGCGCAAAGAGTGGGTAAAAATTTGGTTGGGATTGGGGGCTTTTGCCATGCTGTCTTTGTTGGCGCTTCAAATCTATTGGGTTCACAACACTTATCTCTTGCGCCAACAAGCTTTTGCCGAGCATGTGCAACGCGCGATGTCTTTGACCTTGGAAGAAATTGTGCGGGTAGATTTTGCAAAAAAAACCATTCAAACTCCTCTGGCGCCGGAGGAAGATAGTATTCAGTGGGCATTGGGAGCTACTCCTTTTGTGGAAGTGGACATCATCCCCTCTGTAGAAGAACGTTTGGATACAATACTCTTAAAGAATTTATTGCAGAGTACTTTGGAGCGGGAGGGTGTGAAAATGCCATTTCACGCCCGAGTCGTCAAGGAGAATGGTACTGTATTTTGGCAAAGCTTGTCGTTGAAAATAGACCAAGAGGTAGAAATTTTTAAAGCCAATTTATTTCCTGAGGACGCGCTGGAGCAGGAGTATTTTCTTCAGGTATCTTTTGCAGACAATCGCAAGTATTTGTTGGGGTCGATGTGGAGCATGCTGGCAATCAGCGTATTATTATTGGCAGTAATCATTGGGTTGTTCATTTTTTCCTTTAGCACCATTTACCGTCAGCGCCAATTGAGCGAGTTAAAGAGTGACTTCATTAATAACATGACGCATGAATTAAAGACTCCCATTGCAACCATTTCACTGGCATGTGAGGTCTTACAGGACGATGACGTTGTCAAATCTGAAATGAGCAGGGATCGATATATCAAAATGATCAAGGAGGAAAACACCCGATTGGGCATGTTGGTGGAGAACGTGTTGCGCACCTCTTTGTTTGAGCAGGGGCAACTAAAAATGAAACTACAAGATGTTAATGTTCATGAGGTAATTCAGACCGTTTTGAAGAGTTTTGATTTGCAATTCAAAAGCCGTCGAGCCTTGATAGAAGATCAACTGGACAGTGTTTCACCGCTCATCCAAGGTGATATTTTGCACATCACCAACATGGTTTATAATCTAGTAGACAACGCATTAAAGTATTCTCTGGAAAATCCCGAACTTAAAATCCGAACCAGCGACGAGGGTGGATTCTTTGTTTTGGAAATTTCTGATAAAGGGCTTGGAATTAGCAAAGAGAATCAAAAAAGAATTTTTGAAAAATTGTACCGAGTGCCAACAGGAAACATCCATAATGTCAAAGGCTATGGGTTAGGATTAAGTTATGTCTTGGGCGTTGTTACCAAGCATTTGGGAATCATTAAAGTAGACAGCGAATTAAAAAAAGGAACCACATTTACCATCAAATTACCCAGAAAACATGAAACGCTCCACTAGTATTTTGTTATGTGAGGATGATCCCAATTTGGGACAGTTGCTATTGGAATACCTAAATGCAAAAGGATACCAAACCGATTTGGCAACGGATGGTCAAGAAGCCATCAAGGCATTTAAGAGAGGTAGTTATAATTTCATCATATTGGATGTGATGATGCCCGTGAAAGATGGTTTTACTGTGGCGCAAGAAATAAGGGCTGAGGATAAGCATACGCCTATTTTATTTTTAACAGCCAAGAGCCTGAAGGAAGACACACTGAAAGGATTTGAGGTAGGCGGAGACGATTACATGACCAAGCCTTTCTCTATGGAGGAGTTGTTGGCAAGGGTGAATGTTATTCTCAAGAGAACCAATCCTTTAATCATGGCCGAGGAAGAGTCTGCAGAAGAAATTCTGGGGAGTTACAACTTTGATTACAGCAAACACAAATTGTTTTTTGGAGATCAGGAGACCAAATTAACCACCAAAGAAAATGAGTTGCTTTATCTATTGGCCAAGAACAAGAATGGTATTTTGGAAAGAAGTTATGCTTTGAAGACCATTTGGGGTGATGACAATTATTTCAATGGACGCAGCATGGATGTTTACATCGCCAAATTGCGCAAACACTTAAAGGGAGACGAACGTTTGGAAATCATCAACGTTCATGGTAAGGGGTTTAAGCTCCTGGTGCCATAGGTTTTATAAACGCATATTGTCAATCAATCTTACCTCCCCCAGAAAGGCTGCAACAACAGCTATTGGGTTTTCAGAATCTTCCCATGCAGCCAAGGGTCCAAATGTGTCTGCATCAATGATTTCAAAATAGTCCAGCCTAAAGGAAGGCGATTGTGCGAAAAGACTTCTGGCCCATAGCTCCCACTCAACGGGTGTATTGTTGAATTTGTTTTCCTTTACCGTATTGAGAATCTGAAAAAGCAAAGTAGCTTCTTTCAACTGTTTCTCTTGAAGACGCTGATTCCTGGAGCTCATCGCCAATCCGGATGATTCTCTATGGATAGGACAGGGCACAATAACCTCAGCACGCTTTTCCTTCTTTACCCAAGCGGAAATGATGGACAATTGTTGGAAGTCTTTTTCCCCAAGGTATACGCGGTTTGCTTGGGCTAAATCAAACAATTTACGGATGATGGTGATGACGCCATCAAAATGACCTGGACGCATCTTAGCTTCTAAACTTTCAGTGAGGATAGGAATATAAAAATTTTCTACAGCAACCTCAGGATACATATCCTCGACTGCGGGAATAAAGACAGCGTCAATGCCCGCATCTTCTAGCATCGAGATATCAGATTCAATGGTGCTGGGATAGTGTAAAAAATCTTTTGGATCGTTGAATTGAGTGGGATTGACAAAAATGCTGGCCAAAGTCTTATCGTTGTCGATTTTGCTTTTGATCATGAGTGAAAGATGGCCTGGATGCAACGCTCCCATGGTGGGAACAAAGCCAATCGCAGATGATTGGTATTGGTTTCTCCATGCAATAAGGGCTGCAGATGATTTTAAAATCTCCATCTTAACGTACTTTATAGCCCCAAAGCTAACCATTTGCGTAAATCAAATTTTTTTTTTATTTATCTTTGCATTTCCATTAAAGATGAATTTCATACATGAGTAAGCCTAGAATATTATTTGTTAGCCACGAAATTCTTCCCTTTTCACCAGAAAGCCACATTGCTCAAACCTGCAGGCAGATGCCACAGGCGGTGCATGAGCGCGGGAAAGAAACCAGAATATTCATGCCCCGTTTTGGCAAGATCAATGAGCGCAGACACCAATTGCATGAGGTGATTCGTTTGTCCGGGATGAACTTAATTGTGGACGATACGGACCATCCTTTGATTATCAAAGTGGCCAGTATCCCGCAGATTCGATTGCAAGTGTACTTCATCGACAATGAGGAATATTTTCACAGAAAGTCTTTCTTCCATGATGACAATGACCAATTGTTTGAGGACAATGACATGCGCATGATATTCTTTACCAAAGGAGTATTGGAAACGGTAAAGAAATTGGGATGGGCTCCTGACATCATTCATTGTCATGGATGGTTTTCCAGTTTGATGCCTTTGTATGTGAAGAAATTGTATGCGCAAGATCCCCATTTTGCGGACAGCAAAATTGTTGTTTCTGCCTATGACAAGGAGTTTGAAGGCACCTTATCCAAAGACATGCGCAAAAAAGTTGCCTTTGATGGTTTTGAGGGTGGGGATATTGAGTTGTTGAAGAAGGCCAATCATGCACAATTGATGAAGAACGCCATGAAATTTGCAGACGGAGTTATTTTGGGTGATGGCATGGTGGCTGATGAGTTGAAGAAGTTTGCCGAGGAGTTGGAAGTGCCAGTGATGCATCAAAATGAAGAGACGGATTATTTGTCTGCTACAGATGAGTTTTTTGATATCGTATTGGCCAACAAACCGGTAATGGTCTAAGCAGTCAATGAGAGGATTAATAGTCTTTTGCTTTTTTTGCGGTTCGTTTTTTCTAATGTCCTGTGAAAAGCCTGGGATAACCCCTGGTGGTAATCTGTTACCTGGTTCAGATGCCTTGTCGGCTTTTCAAACGGATACTTTTTCAATATCGGTTCAAACCATGATTGAAGATTCCGTTAAGACGGATGAATTGTCTTTGGCGGTTTTGGGTAGATTGGAGGATCCTGAATTGGGCTCCACGGAGTGTCAGATTTTCACTCAGTTTAAGCTTTCCGCATTGGACCCCGGTTTTCCATCCCAGATGGAAATTGACTCTGTTGTTTTGGCGTTGGCATACAATACAACCTTTTACGGAAAACCCAATCGTCAACAATTGTCCGTTCATCCTTTGACAGCGGATTTGTTTTTGGACAGTAACTATTATGCCAATAGCCTGGTTTCTTATTCTCCAGAGAGTTGGATTCAACCCGGCTTTGATTATTTGAACATTGATCCCAACCAGGATGCCATTGTCGCAGGAGATACCACTTTTCCTCAATTGCGCATTCGACTGAAAAATGAAGTTGGAACTTTTTTGACTCAGCCCACCGATGTTTCTGTTTTTTCCTCTCAAGATAATTTTCAAAATTACTTTAAGGGAGTGTGCATTACCGCTAAGGCGCGCATGGATGCGGTAATGCGTTATGATTTGGTAGATCCCGGAACCAAACTAACGATTTATTATCGTGATCTCTCAGGAACAACGCCTGATACTTTATTGTACGATTTTGTGGTCGGTTCTGATTGCGCGCGCTACAATCGATTCAAACAGAATTATGTTGGTACAGCTTTGGAGCACATTGTCCAGCAGCCGTTGAATGGATCTCAGCAGTTTTACATTCAATCAGGTGGAGGATTGAAGGCTAAAATCGATTTTCCAACCATACAAAATTTGGCCGGTGGAAATAAAGTTATCGCGCAAGCAGAATTGCAAATACCGGTAGATCTGGATAGCCGTTACACTCCTTTTGATCAATTGTTTTTGCGATACATCAATGAGGATGGAATAGAGAAAATATTACCAGATGAATCAGCGCAAAGCATCGGAGGGTTTTTAAATACAACAACCCAAAAGTATAGTTTTGTGATTACCCGTTACATTCAAAGTATATTAACAGGCGAAATCAACAGTCAAGGATTGTATATTTTAGGGGGGACAACAGGTGTTAGTGCGAAAAGAATTATTGCACATGGTCCTGAATACAACCCCTCTCTTCCTTCGGAAAATACAAGACTTATTGTTACCTTCGCTCAATAAGATTTAGAACTATGTGTGGAATTGTTGGCTACTTAGGAGATAGACAAGCTTATGATATTTTAATCAAAGGGCTTAAACGATTGGAGTATCGCGGTTATGATAGCGCAGGTGTTGCCATGATTGATGAAGGAGATTTTAGGCTCTTTAAGTGCAAAGGAAAAGTCTCTGACCTAGAGGATAGTGTAGGTAGCAAAATCAAAACGGGCAATGTTGGTATAGGCCATACCCGTTGGGCGACACATGGTCCCCCCAATGATGTGAATGCTCATCCGCACTTGTCAAATGATGGATCTTTGGTGCTCATTCACAATGGTATTATTGAGAATTATGCTTCATTGAAAGCAGAGCTAATTAACCGTGGACACACTTTTAAGAGCGATACCGATACTGAGGTTTTGGTTCACTTTATTGAAGATATTCGCGATAAAACAGGCGCTACATTGTTTGATGCGGTGCGCATTGCTTTATCTGAAGTAATTGGTGCATATGCCATCGTTATTTTGGATAAAAGCAACCCCAATCAAATGATTGCGGCTAGAAAGTCAAGTCCATTGGTCATTGGTGTGGGCAAGGACAATGAATTTTTCATTGCCAGCGATGCCACGCCCATCATTGAATATACTCGCAACGTGGTTTATTTGGAAGATGAAGAGATTGCTCGATTGGACAGAACAGACGGTTTGAAAATTGTAACCATTTCCAATCAACACAAGGATCCTTATGTCCAGGAATTGGAAATGAAGTTGGAAGCCATCGAGAAGGGTGGTTATGATTCATTCATGTTGAAGGAAATTCATGAACAACCCCGTTCAATCAATGATTCCATCAGAGGAAGAATGAGTTTGGCTACTGGGGCTGTTAGAATGAGTGGTGTGGATGAACACGAAGACCGTTGGAACAAGGCAACCCGCATTTTAATTGTGGCGTGCGGCACCAGTTGGCATGCCGGTTTGGTGGCTGAATATCTTTTTGAAGAGTTTGCGCGCATTCCCGTTGAAGTAGAATATGCTTCTGAATTCAGATACCGCAATCCAGTGATTTATCCAACCGATGTGGTGATTGCCATTTCGCAAAGTGGTGAAACAGCAGATACTTTGGCGGCGATTGAAATGGCCAAAGACAGGGGAGCATTTATTTTTGGTGTGTGCAATGTGGTTGGTTCAAGCATCGCCCGTGCGACACATTCAGGAGCCTATACACATGCAGGCCCGGAAATTGGCGTTGCCTCTACCAAAGCCTTTACCGCGCAGGTTTCTGTATTGTACCTATTGGCGCTTTCTGTCGCCATGCACAGAGGGGTGATGAAGCAAGAGCGCCTCAATCGCTTGATGGCTGAATTGAATTCTGTACCAGAGAAGATAGCAGAAGTTTTAAAAACCAATGACGAGGTAAAAAAAATAGCAGACATTTACAAGGACAGCACAAATGCCCTTTATTTGGGTAGAGGTTATTCATTCCCTGTAGCTTTGGAAGGTGCGTTAAAGCTGAAAGAGATTTCTTATATCCATGCGGAGGGTTACCCTGCAGCGGAAATGAAACATGGTCCCATTGCATTGATTGACGAGAATATGCCGGTCTTTGTTATTGCTACGCAAGGTGCAAGCTATGAGAAAGTGGTGAGCAATATTCAAGAGGTCAAAGCCAGAAAGGGCAAGATCATAGCCATTGTTACAGAAGGAGATAAAGTGGTGAAGGATTTGGCTGATCACGTGATTGAAATACCCAAGTCAGACGACAGTTTGGTCCCTTTGATATCCGTTATCCCATTGCAATTGTTGTCTTACCATGTTGCTGTGATGAGAGGTTGTAATGTAGATCAACCAAGGAATCTAGCCAAGTCTGTAACGGTAGAATAATTGGAATTTGAAAAATTGAAAAGGCGACATCAATGTCGCCTTTTTTTATGGAATGTTCAAATATCCTTTTATCTCCTTTTCATTCAATCGACCTTGGTTGAGCTTCAATGTTTTCTGGAAATAAGTTCTGGATTGTTCAATTAGCCCTTCTTCAAAAAGACAACGACCTATTAGATAAA
>CAMCTV010000023.1 GCA_945878635.1 Chryseobacterium gleum
AGTAATATATTCTTTATTACAGGAGACAATACAACCCAGCAAGTGGGTTCAAGAATTACTTTGGGTGGAAACAATTTTGCGTTGAATGATGGTTCTGTTACTTTCAGAATTTACGCATGGAACGCAGAAGGAACTAATGGAAACTTCGGGGTGGACAATGTAGCTTTGGTTGGAACTTATGGAACCATAGAAAACGTTCAAAACTACATGGAGTATTCGTACTGTTCAAGCATGTTCACAAATGGTCAAAAGGAACGTATGATTGGCGCATTGAATGTGCCTATAGCCAGCCGTAATAATTTGTGGAGTGCAGAAAACTTGGCTGCAACAGGTACAGATGGTATCAACGATTTGTCATGTGCACCTACTGCTGACTTCTATCCGGAGTATAGCATTGCTTGTGAAGGAAGCAACGTTCAGTTCTTTGATTATTCTTCTGATGCAGATGCTACCACTTGGTCTTGGACTTTCCAAGATGCCACACCAGCAACAAGTTCAGCGCAGAACCCAACAGTAGTTTTCAATGAGTTCGGATGGAAGACAGTAACATTGACAGCAGGTAATGCCAGTGGTACTACAACTACTACAAATACGATGGCCATTTATGTTACACCAACATCATGGTGGGAAATTCCTGGCGTTTTGCAAGAAAATTGTAACGCTAATCCATTCTCTTATTTTGGTTGGAAGTCATACAATTTGGCCAGTAACAATACTGATTTCAGTTATGCGAGCAATGTAGGTTTTGGAACGGCCAATGGTTCTATCTTATTGGACAATGCCAATGCGGAGGCTTCACCCAACGGAATGGTAGGTTTTGATTCTGATGAGTTGGTCTCGCCAGCGATGGATTTGAATGTTTTGTCCAGTGGTAAATTGACTTTCCGTTATGCTTATTCTACAGGAGCTTTGACTGAAACAGATATCACAGAATCGTTGGAAGTTTGGTCAAGCCGTGATTGCGGTGAATCTTGGCAGTTGCGCACAACGATTGATGGTGTGGACTTGGTTACTGCTGGCGCTGGTGCTGCATATTTTGTTCCTAATACATCAACCCATTGGGGTTACAAAGAGGTAACCATTCCTTCTACTTATGAGACAGAGAATGTTCGATTCAAGTTTATTTTCAATTCATCCATGTTCAGCAACAATCTGTATTTGGATGATATCAATATCACTGGAACAGTAGGTTTGGATGAGTTTGGTAAGCGCCGTCAATTCAGTGTTTATCCTAATCCAACAAGTGACATCTTGAATGTAGAATTGCCAACGGATGGAGGAACATATACTTCATTGAATGTAATGGATCTTTCTGGTCGTGTAGTTTATTCTCAGTTGATTACTGCTCAGTCCAAATTACAGATATCTACAGCTGCCTTGGCTGCTGGAGTTTATGTGATTGAATTGAATGGAAATACTGGTAAAGTGGCACAACAATTCATGAAGGGAATTGAATAATTAAAAATGAGAATATTGAAAAAGGCCGTCATTGACGGCCTTTTTTATTGTTCAATAATGTTGTTGAACCCAAGTTTTATGCAAAGACAGTTTGAAGCGCTGATTTAAAGGCTTCGATTGTTTTTGATATATCTTCCATACTGTGTGCGGAGGAGATGAATCCAACTTCATAGCCACTGGGACCCAGATATACACCTTGTTCCAGTAAGGCTGCGTGCAAAGGGGCAAATCGTTTTACCTCTTCAGCATTGATTTCTTTCATGGATCTCACGGAATCAGCAAAGCCAAAGGACAACCAAAAGATTGAACCTACCGAGAAAATCTTAAAAGTGTATTCTTTTTCTTGGGCAAACGCATTGATTGAGTTTACAAGAAAGTCAGTTTTACTTTTGAGGCTGTCATAAAAACCGGGTTCAAGACAGGCTTTTAACTGAGCGATTCCAGCAGCCATGGCCACTGGATTTCCGCTTAAAGTTCCCGCTTGATAAACAGGTCCATCTGGAGCAACTTTGGACATGATTTTAGCAGAAGATGCATAAGCACCAACGGGCATGCCACCACCTATGATTTTACCAAAAGCCATTACATCAGGTTGAATTCCATAGTAGCCAGCAGCACCTTCAAATCCAACTCTAAAACCTGATATCACTTCATCAAAAAGCAAAACAATACCTTCACGGGTACAAATGGTTCTAAGATCTTTTAGGAATTGAACATCCTGAATCAATAACCCGTTATTGGCTGGAATGGGCTCTATGGCGATAACAGCTATTTGATTTTTATAGGTCTCGACAGCGCGTTCAACGGCCTCAATGTCATTCAGAGGCAGAACAATGGTTTCTTTGGCATACGATTCTGGAATACCCGCTGAATCAGAAGTCCCCAACGTAGCCAAGCCGCTACCCGCTTTCACAAGAAGACTATCAACGTGACCATGGTAACAGCCCTCAAACTTGATGATTTTGTCTCGACCTGTAAATCCGCGAGCCAATCTAATGGCACTCATAGCAGCTTCAGTACCGCTGCTCACAAATCTAATTTTTTCGATAAATCGGTGGTGAGACAGAATGAGGGTAGCCAATTCATTTTCCAACAGTGTAGGCGCCCCAAAGCTACTTCCTTTGGCGACAGCATGACCAATGGCCTCAACGACGCTGTCACTGGCATGCCCTAAAATTAAAGGCCCCCATGAGCAACAGTAATCGATGTACTCATTGCCATCAATGTCCCAAACATGAGAACCTTTTCCGCGGTCAAAAAAGATTGGACTTCCTCCTACGGATTTGAAAGCCCTTACCGGAGAATTTACTCCACCAGGAAACAAGGCTTTTGCTATTTCAAAAGCTTCATTTGATTTTTTTCTAATCATCATGCAATCTTTTCAACAACAAAGCGGTATTGCTCCATTATGGCATTGCAAAGCAATTTTTGACATGCTTCTTCCACCATTGTTGCCGCTGCTTCTTTGGATGCTGCATCTACCCAAAGGGTCATGTGTTTTCCAATACGTACGTTACTGATTTGGCCTAAACCAAGATTTTCCATGGCCGATGTAACGGCCTTTCCTTGAGGGTCCAGTAATGCATCCAATGGCATTACATCTACTTCTGCTTTGAATTTCATGATGATATTTTTTTGTAATGGGCCAATGACAACAGAAGATATTCTACTGTAATAATCATTGTGCTTACAAAAATAGATAAATCCAATAGTTCACAAGTGAGTAATGTCAACGCTGCGGATAAAATTAATATCCATCTCATTTCTTGACCTTTCCAAACAAGACTTTTGAATTTTAAATTCAATAACGGTAGAGTGGAGACCATCAAGAGTGTTGTTATTGCAACAAATACCAATAATATGTATTGGGGAAATGGATGCATTTCTTCCCAAGAATAGCCGAATATGGCTAACCATACCATGGCATTGGCAGGTACTGCTAATCCTTTGAAATGTTCAACCTTTGAGGTGTCCAAGTTAAAACGACCAAGTCGATAAGCCGCTCCAATGGCTATGATAAAACACAAGTTTTGTAAAGGATGATTTTCAAGCAAATGATAGGCCCAAATTGCGGGTACTACGCCAAATGACACAACATCTGCCAAGGAATCCAATTGGCCACCCAATGCAGAAGAAACATGTAAAGCCCGAGCAACCAGTCCATCAAAAAAATCCAAAATGGCTGCTGTTAAAACCCAACCGATGGATAACATAGGATCATCTTGCACGTGCAAAATGGCCATGCATCCACAAACCAGGTTTCCCATGGTTATCGCATTGGGAATCCAGGATTTCATGGTTACAACGTTTGTTTCACCTCAACTTCTTCAAAAGCTTCAATGATGTCGCCAACATTGATGTCATTGAATTTATCGATGTTCAATCCACACTCATAACCCTTGGTAACATCTTTTACATCGTCTTTGAAACGCTTCAATGAACCTAAGTTTCCAGTGAAAACAACAATACCGTCTCTGATGATTCGGACTTTGTTGTTTCTGTTGATTTTTCCATCTTGAACAAAACACCCAGCGATGGTTCCCACCTTAGTAATTTTGAACGTTTCACGGATTTCTGCCGTACCCACCACTTTCTCTTCAATCTTGGCTGATAGCATTCCTTCCATGGCTTCTTTGATCTCTTCAATGGCCTTATAGATGATGCTGTATTGACGGATTTGAATTTCTTCAGCTTCAGCCAATTTGCGTGCACCAGTGCTAGGACGCACTTGGAAACCAACGATGATGGCGTCTGAAGCAGAGGCCAGCAATACATCGCTTTCAGATATTTGACCAACCCCTTTGTGAACAATGCTCACTTGAACCTTGTCAGTAGAAAGCTTTTGCAAGCTATCCACCAATGCTTCTACAGAACCATCCACGTCACCTTTGACAATCAAATTCAACTCTTTGAAATCACCCAAAGCAATACGGCGTCCAATTTCTTCGATGGTCAAATGTTTCTTGGTTCTAACACTTTGCTCACGCTGCAACTGCTGACGCTTGGTAGCAATCTCACGTGCTTCACGCTCGTCTTCAAATACAAAGAACTTATCACCTGCGTTAGGAGCTCCCTCAAAACCCAAAATTGAAACTGGGGTAGCGGGACCTGCTTCATCTATTTTTTGACCGCGTTCGTTGAACATGGCACGCACGCGACCGCTCCATTGACCAGCAAGGATGGAGTCACCAATGCGCATGGTACCAGACGATACCAAGCACGTAGTTACAAAACCACGTCCCTTGTCCAAAGAAGCTTCAATGATGGTGCCGTTGGCGCGTTTGTTGGGATTGGCTTTCAAGTCAAGCATTTCAGCTTCTAGAACAACTTTTTCTAAAAGTTTATCGATGTTCAATCCTTGTTTGGCTGCAATTTCTTGAGATTGGAATTTACCACCCCATTCTTCAACCAAAATGTTCATGGCTGAAAGTTGTTCTCTAATTCTATCTGGGTTGGCACCTTCTTTATCAATTTTGTTGTAAGCAAAAATCATAGGAACACCTGCTGCTTGGGCGTGCGAGATGGCCTCCTTGGTTTGTGGCATGACATTGTCATCCGCCGCAATGACAATGATGGCCAAGTCAGTTACTTGAGCACCTCGAGCACGCATGGCAGTAAACGCCTCGTGACCAGGAGTATCAATGAAAGTAATTTGTTTTCCAGTAGGCAATTTCACGCTGTAGGCTCCCATGTGTTGGGTGATACCGCCTGCTTCCCCTGCAACTACATTGGCTTTGCGAATAAAGTCAAGTAAGGATGTTTTACCATGGTCAACGTGTCCCATAACTGTAACAACGGGAGGACGTGATACCAATTCCCCTTCTGTGTCGGATTCTTCAAACGAAGCTTCAGAAACTTCAGCGCTCACAAATTGGATTTCAAAACCAAACTCTTCAGCAATGATTTGAATGGTTTCCGCATCCAAACGTTGATTGATAGATGCAAAAATACCCAACTGCATACAAGCAGAAATGATTTCAGTCGGTTGACGGTTCATCATTGTGGCCAATTCAGAAACGGTAACAAATTCAGTCAATTTCAGAATCAAATTTTCCGCTTGCTCGCGAATCTTACGCTCTTCATGTTTTCTGGCTACGTTATCGCGCTTGTCCCTTCTGTTTTTGGAAGCTTTGGATTTTCCCTGACCACCTAAACGGGCAAGCGTTTCGCGAATTTTATTTTGAATGTCTTGTTCACTCAATTCCGCTTTTGGTTGTGCGGCTTGTCCAGGCTGACCAGGTCTTGGTTTGTTTTGATTGCGTTTGTCAATTTCTTGTTGACGATTGATGTCAACTTTAGAGACGCGTTTGCGTTTGCGTTTCTCTTTGTTGTCATCCGCCTTTTGCTCAGGTTTTTTCTTCTCTTGTTCTACAGGTAGAACAATTTTACCCATCACCTTGGGACCTGTCAATCTTTCCACATTAACGCGGATAAGCTCTTTCTCCTCAGGTTGAGCTGGGGCAATAGGCTCTGGCGTGGGTTCTACAAACACAGCTGGTTCTGCAATTGGCTCTACAATTGTTTCCAAAGGTGCGGCCACTTTTTGTTCTTCAGAAGTCTGCTTTCCTTTTTTAGAAGCCGCAGCTTCCGCAGGTGTTTCTTTCTTTTTCTTCCCCTTGTTCTGTATGGCAGACAAATCAATTTTCCCAATGATCTTCACCTCATTCTGACCTTCAGACTTTTCAGCTACGGGTTCAATGATGGGTGTATTTGGAATAATCACTTCTGAATTGCTTTCTGATACAACTTCTGTTTTTGATTCAGTTACCTCCTCAGGATTTGGATCCGGTCTTTTTCTCTTGAATTGAGAAAGATCAATTTCAGAATTTTCCTCTTCCTGTTGATCAGATTTCTTTTTTGAATCTTGAATGGTAACCGTCTCTCTGGACTCTTTGATTTTGGTGGCTACCGCTTTGGTTTTTTCTTTGGCAATCTGATCACCTGCAAATTCTGCAAGCAACATATCATACACCTCAGCCTCAATCTTGGCCATTGGATTGCTATCGATAGAGACGCCTTTTTTGGCTAAAAACTCCACGATGGTATCCTTACTCACGTTGAGTTGAGTAGCGGCTTTCCCTAATCGTTGTGGTCCTTTTGTTTCTGACATTTTGTTGTAATTTAAAATAACTTATCTTTCCCCTCTTGCTTCTTATCTAAAAATAATCCTTGGAATTATTCGAATTCTGCACGCAAAATTCCCAATACTTCGTCTACTGTTTCTTCTTCTAAATCTGTACGTCTAACCAATTCCTCTTTGGATAAATCAAGCACTGAGCGTGCGGTGTCGCAACCCACAGACTTCAATTCATCAATGATCCAGCTGTCAATTTCATCTGCAAATTCTTCCAAATCCACATCATCCAAATCAGTATCTGTTTCGCGGTAAACATCAATTTCAAATCCACACAAACGTCCTGCTAGACGAATGTTGTGTCCACCTTTTCCGATGGCCAAAGACACTTGGTCAGGTTTTAAGAAAACGTCTGCCTTCTTGTTTTCTTTGTCCAAAGTGATGGAGCTTATTTTAGCAGGAGCCAATGCGCGACTAATCAACAATTGCTCATTGGTGGTGTATTGAATAACATCGATGTTCTCATTGCGCAATTCACGAACGATACCGTGAATACGAGAACCCTTCATTCCAACGCAAGCACCTACCGGATCAATGCGGTCATCATAACTCTCTACAGCAACTTTGGCGCGCTCTCCTGGCTCACGAACAATGTTTTTAATGGTGATCAAACCATCAAAAACTTCAGGTACTTCTTGCTCAAACAATTTTTCAAGGAATTCAGGAGCAGTTCTGCTTAAGATAATTTGAGGAGTGTTGCCACGCATTTCAACTTTAGAAACTACGGCACGCAAAGTGTCGCCTTTTTTGTAGAAATCCGCAGGAATTTGTTGTTCTTTGGGCAACAACAACTCATTGTTTTCATCGTCCAAAACCAAAATTTCTTTTTTCCAAACTTGGTAAATTTCTCCAGAGATGATTTCACCTAAACGCTCACGGTACTTTTGATAGATGTGGTCTTTTTCCATCTCAATGATCCGAGAAGTAAGTGTTTGGCGCATGGCCAAAACATTACGTCTTCCAAAATCTTCGATCTTGATTTCTTCAATCAATTCTTCTCCCACTTCAAGGTCAGCAACTACTTTCTGCGCCATTGAGACTTCAATTTGAGCCACCTCGTCGTCGAGTTCTCCATCAGGAACTACCTCGCGGGTTCTCCAGATTTCCAAGTCACCACGCTCTGCGTTGATGATGATGTCAAAGCCATCATCAGCACCCCAGCGCTTGATAATCATGTTTCTAAATACGTCAGCCAAAATATTGGTGATGGTCTCGCGATCAATATTCTTGAATTCTCTGAATTCACCGAATGATTCTAAAAGGTTAACTCCTTTCATGGGTTATGGGGTTATTATTTGAAGCTAATTTTAATTATGGTTTCTTTTATTTCGTTGTAGGGTAGTACAATTTTTTTCTCTACCCACTTCTTGGTTTTTTTACCCGGAACCGTTTCCTTTTCCTTGTATTGAACCTCGATATTTTCTTCATCTGCTAGGATAAGTTGTCCTTCTAATTTTTTTCCGTCTGTGGTTTTAATGGCCACTTCACGTCCGACATTTTTGAAGTATTGCCTCTTTACCACCAATGCCTTTCCGACACCGGGTGAAGAAACTTCCAATGAAAAGTCTTCTATTTCACGGTCTAGGACACCTTCAACGGCTCTGCTTACTTTTTTGCAATCATCTATGCTTAATCCGCTGTCGCGGTCCACCAACACCTCAATGGCATTACCGGGGTTGACATGTATAGAGACAATGAATAAGTCCGAATCCACCGTAAGTGGTTGAACCAAGTCTGTTATTTGGGCTATTGTGATCATGCTATTCAAAACAAAGAGGGGCTTCCACCCCTCCTTAGCTTTTCTCGTTTATCTTGCAAATATAGGTCAATCCTATTTTGTGCGCAAAATTTATTTCATTCTACCGCCACAGGACTTTTTTGATGAGCTCATCCATATCGCGCTCGATGTATTGGTAAACTGGCGCAATGGAGTCCGGATTGGGCGCTGATTCAAAATACAACGCGCACCTCAAATAGTGAGCTGTGCTGTCCGTCACAAAGAACTGTAAGGGAGAGGCGGCCTCGCCTTCTATTCGATAGCGAATGCCAAAGACTTTCCTCTCCTCTTCTTCAATCAAAGATTTTTCAATGGCGCTGGCCTTCATTTCATGTTTTGCAGCAAATGTATAGGCATCCACCACCAAATCATTGATGTTATTGCTGACAGGCAGGTACGTACAATGAATGCGCGCTTTAAGTTTTGGATAAAATATATTGAATCTGCAGGAGTCAGATTGGCCTTGGTCCAATTGCTCTATTGTCGCAAATTGAGATACGGGAATTGAAAACGCACAAGGAGCCTCATACGTTCGGTACTGAGGTTGAGGCAAATCAATCCTGAAATAACCAATCGGTTTGGGAAAGGTGGTTTCCGGCGTTCTAAGAAGCAATGCATATACAGCAATACCCAAAATGAGAAGAATGGTTGAAAAGATGAATAATTTCCTCATTGCAGACTTTTTTGAACTTTAACCTGATCTAACCTTCGGTGATTGGCAGTTTCAATGGTAAAAGTATAATGATGAAAATCCAGCTGTTCTCCTTTTTGAGGTACTCTGCCCAATATTTCAATAATGAGTCCAGCGAGGGTTGAACTGTCGCCCTTGGCCTCTTCAAAAAGATGCTCATCAACATTGAAAACGCGGTAGAAATCGACCAATGAAATTTTCCCTTCAAACAAATAAGTGTTTTCATCGACAATGGAATATTTCAAATCATCCACATCGAACTCATCTTGGATATCTCCCACAATCTCTTCAATTACATCTTCTAGGGTTACAATTCCCGACAATCCTCCGTATTCATCTACCACCATGGCGATGTGTTTGCGGTCTTTTCTGAAGTCAGCCAATAGATCGTCAATCTTTTTGGTTTCAGGAACAAATTTACCTGGTCTGATAACGCTGTGCCATTCAAATTCGGGATTATCAATATGTGGCAATAAATCTTTGATGTGCAAAACACCTCTAATGTCATCAATATTTTGTTTGCAAACGGGCCACCGCGAGTATCCTTTCTCTCTGATCTGACGCATAATTTCACTCATGTTCCAACCTTCATTGAGCATGGCCAAATCTGTTCTGGGCGTCATGATTTGACTCACGTTTTTTTCACCAAAGGTGACAATGCCTTCCAAAATTTTCCTTTCTTCAGGTGAACGCATTTCATTTTGAGTCAATGCCAATGCATGTCCCAACTCATTTACACTGATGGTTTCAACGCGTGATTTGATATTCTTTTGAAGCAAATGTCCTGCTTTGATGAGCAGCCAGCTGAGCGGTGCAAAGATTTTTTGCAGCACAACCAATGGCCCCACCATGATTGAGGCAATTTGCAAATTGTTGGATGTAGCATACACTTTTGGGATTACCTCTCCAAACATAACAATCACAAAAGTAACCAATACAACATGGATAATCGTAGCCATCAACGGGCTGTACATTTCTGGGGGAAACCATTGTTCCATCAAGGAGGTGGAAAGCAAGACGATGGCGATATTTACCGCATTGTTGGTGATAAGAATGGTGGCCAGAATACTGCGCGTGGCTTTTTCCTTATCAGGTGTAGAAGTAAGCTGTTGTATTTTAAGCAGTGCACCCTTGTCGGCCTCATCAATTTTTTTTCGTTGTTCGGGTGTAAATGAAAACAAAGCCACTTCACTGCTGGAAATGGCTGCGGAACAGAGCAAAAGCAACAGCACCACGACGATGGTCATGGGACTGTTGACTTGTAAAATAATGGAACCTAAATGATACGGGTCACTCATGGTTAGAATGGTAAATCATCATCAGCTGTTTCCGTTGACATGGCAGGCGCGACAGGCATTGGCTCATTCAGGGCCATTGGTTGACCACTTGCGTTCTCAATGGTCTTGGGAGAAAGCATGGTAAACTCATCAACATAAATTTCCGTGATGTACTTGGTTTCATTGTTTACCTGATAGCTGCGGTTTCGGATTTTTCCTTCCACGTAAACTTTCATACCTTTTTTCAAATACTGTTCACCCAATTCCGCAAGGGCCGTTCGACGAATGACAATGTTGTGCCAATCCGTGATGGAAGTCCGCTCTCCAGTTTTGGCGTCTTTCCATGATTCTGTGGTTGCCAAAGGAAAAGAAAGGATTTTCCCTCCGTTTTCAAATGATCTCATTTCGGGATCCTTGCCAATGTTTCCGACAAGCATCACTTTGTTTACTGTTCCTGACATAAAAATTTGTTTTAAGATTTCGAGGACAAAACTATGGGGGGTGTTGGTCGATTTACAAGCTTCATATAAGGCGCTATAAGTGTCCTTTATGTGCTAGAAATTTTTCAAAAACCCTTGGAAAACCCAATTCTTTGGCTTCATCTTTTGAAATCCACGAACCAAATTTATGTGCATTTTTTGGCATAACATCCAACAAATTGGAAAAGATATACACGTGCATCCGGCGATGGGTGAGCAGGTGAATGATGGGTTCAGGGGTTTCTAATTTCCAATTGTTTTGGGTAGGAAATTTTTCATTGAGTTGTTGTAACGCCTGTTCTGTGCTTATTTCAGCATCAAATGAAAAGAATGGCAAAGTGTATAGATTGCCCCAAATACCGTGCTGAGGACGCTTTTCAAGAAGGATTTGATCTTGTTGGTTGGTGATGAGCGCTGCGTAGAGATAAAGATGGGAGGATTTGGTTTTTTTCTCTTTGATTGGGATATCGTCTACCCAACCATTCAAGAATGATTGGCATTCCTCTTGGAGCGGACAAACTGGGCATTGGGGTTTTTTAGGTGTGCAAAGCATTGCCCCAAACTCCATGCTGGCTTGATTAAAAACATGCGGTGAGGCATGTTGAATCCAATCATCCAATAGCAATTGAATGTTTTTTTTGGTGCTTTGAGAATCAATAGGGTCTTTGGATCCAACGAATCGAGAAACCCACCTCAATACATTACCGTCAACTGCGGCCTTGGGAAAATCATGAGCAAATGAAGCAACCGCCGCGGCGGTATAGGGACCAACCCCAGGAATCTTAAGCCACTCTTCGTAAGTTTTTGGAAAAGTACGCAGTTCATGGGCAATTAATTTGGCTCCCAGTTGAAGGTTTCGGGCCCTGGAGTAATATCCCAACCCTTGCCATACACGAAAAAGTTGGTCCTCTGGGGCGTTGGCGAGGTCTTGAACCGTTGGGAATTGATGGAGCAGTTCGAGGTAATAGTTCATCCCTTGCTGGACGCGTGTTTGTTGAAGAATGACCTCAGAAATCCAGATGGCATAGGGATCTCTAGTATTGCGCCAAGGTAGGTCGCGTTTGTTGTTTAAATACCAGGGAATAATATGCTGAACAAAGGAAGGAATGACTTTTTTTTTCATTTTCACAAAAGTCGATACAAAAATTGGTAAACTATACATATATTTGCCTCCCCTAAAAAAACTGATATTCACCTTTTTAGAAAGAAACGATGACGAAAGCAGATATAGTGACAGAGATTTCCAACAAAACTGGGATAGATAAGAACGATGTTTTGGCGATTGTGGAAGGATTTATGACCACACTCAAAAATTCAATGGAAAAAGGTGAGAATGTTTATTTGAGAGGCTTTGGAAGCTTTATTGTGAAGAGAAGAGCGGAAAAGTTGGGAAGAAATATCTTGGCCAAAACCACGGTAACGATTCCAGCGCATTATGTTCCATCTTTCAAGCCATCCAAAGAATTTGTGGATGCGGTGAAGGAAAAAGTTAAGGTGGCGCAAAATGGATAAGAAATGGCTCAAACCCTCTTTGATTGTCGGACTGGGTTCGGTGCTGATCGTTCTTTTTTTATGGATGCCTCGAAAGCCTAGTGCCAAAGAGGATAATCAAGAGATGCCTGCTTTATCTGCAGAGGAGTCAAGGTTACAGCAAGCCATTGAATTGGTGAATGGACCCAATCCCATGCAGGGCATCATGATGTTGAGAGAGATTGTTGCCAAGGACACCAACAATGTGGACGCGCATTATTGGCTCGGTGTTTTTGCCGTTCAATCTGGACAGTATGACAAAGCGATACCTCGTTTTGAGAAAGTAATTAAATTAGACCCTGATTACTTGAATGCTTACATGGATTTGGGAGCAGTTTATAAGGAATTGGGTGATAAAAATAAGGCGCTCAGCTTGTTTGAGCTTGCAGCGGCCAGGGATAGTGCCAATATTTACGCGTTGTTTTTCTCAGGAGAGACAGCAGCAGACATTGGAGAGAAAGAGAAAGCAAAGAAGTATTACAATCAATTGTTAAGACATACCGCAGACACAGCAGTAGTGGTGCGGGTGAAAGAACGAATTGAGAAATTGAATTAGAATATTAACGTTTAAAATTTAGAAAACATGCCTTGCGGTAAAAAAAGAAAACGCCACAAGATGGCTACTCACAAGCGTAAAAAGCGTTTGAGAAAGAATCGTCACAAAAAGAAAGTTCGCTAGTTTGGTGGGGCATAGCCCCTACTAGTGAACACCATTGTCGGAGCAGATTTTCTCTGCTCTGACCAATTGTGTTTAATTGTGAATGTTGAATTAGTTATAAGTAAGTTACCCAAGGGGGTCCAGCTTGCTGTGTTGCAAGACCGCCAATTGGTGGAGTTGCATCACGAAGATGCTACACAGAATTATGCTGTGGGTGACATCTATTTGGGAAAGGTGCGCAAAATGGTACCCCACCTCAACGCTGCATTTGTTGAGGTAGGTCATGAGCGCGATGCTTTCCTGCATTATTTGGATTTGGGGCCACATTATGCAACAACCAATCAGTTTGTTCGTGGTGTATTGGCAGGTCAAGTTCAATCAGGGCATCTTTCAACTGTGAAGATGTTACCGGAAATTCCAAAGGATGGTGGTATTAAAGATCAAATCGGTCAAGCCAATCTTATTCTTGTTCAAGTGGCCAAGGAACCCATTTCTAATAAGGGTCCTCGGGTTACTTGTGAAATTACATTGGCTGGTCGTTACTTGGTATTGGTGCCCTTTTCAAACAAGGTTTCTTTGTCCAGTAGAATTGAAGATGATAAGGAGCGCGATCGTTTGCGCAAATTGATTCAGAATATCCGTCCGGCTAACTTTGGTGTGATCATTCGCACCCAAGCAGTGGAAACAACGGTTCAAGAGTTGGATCAAGATTTGTCGGAATTGGTGAAACGTTGGGAGCAAATGGTGAAGGCATTGCCCAAAGCCAAGGCGCCACAGAAAATTTTAGGTGAGTTAGACAAGACTTCCGCAGTTCTGCGTGATATCCTGAGCGACAAGTTCACTGCCATCCATGTAAATGATCCAGCCCTAGCGGCGTCTGTCAAAACCTATTTGGATTCCAATGCACCTGAGCTAAAGGATATTGTCAAAGAACACAAAGTGGATGATTTGTTTGACGCCTTTAATATTCACAGACAAATCAAATCTTCTTTTGCCAAACAAGTCAATTTGAAGAGTGGTTCGTACCTCATTGTAGAGCATACGGAGGCCATGCACGTTATTGACGTGAACAGTGGAAACCGCAAGCAAGCATCGGTCAAGGACCAAGAGGAGAATGCGCTTCAAACCAATTTGGAGTGTGCTTCAGAAGTAGCGCGCCTGTTGCGTTTGCGTGATATGGGCGGTATCATTTGCGTCGACTTCATTGACATGCAAAACAAGGACAATCAAAAGAAATTGCACGATGCTTTGCGTGACGCCATGAAGACAGATAAGGCCAAGCACAATGTTTTGGCACCCAGTCGTTTTGGTGTAGTTGAAATTACGCGAGAGAGAGTTAAGCCCGTTACGCAAGTCAAAACAACCGAGAAATGTCCCAGTTGTCACGGAAAAGGCACGGTAGAAGCTTCAGTGTTGTTCACTGATCAATTGGAAAATGAGGTTAGAATGGTTGCACAAGAGTACAAACACAGTTTTGTGCAAATGGTGGTCAATCCCTTGGTAGAAGCCTATATCAATAAAGGTTGGTGGTGGAATACCTTGCGCACGCAGTGGCAGAAGAAATATGGTATTAAAATACAAGTAGAAAGTTCTACATCTGCAGAACTTTTGGAAGTGCACTATTTGGATGCACAGGGTGAAGAAATCAAATTGTCTTAACGCGAGATATAGCGGTAAAGCATTACACCAAGAGCCAATAAAAACATCAGCAAGGAAATCCTATTGATGCCATGCATAAATTTTAAATTGGTATCATGGGTCGACTTTTTGAACCATGTCAATGGGTTCAAGTAATGCGCTATTTTTTGGATGATCATGGTACTAATGTCGTGAATTAAATATGAAACACATTAAAAATTTAGAATTTTATGGAATCCAATTCCAAAAAATTCTAAATCAATCCGAAAGCTTCACCTATCAGGGCTTATAAAACTTCTAGATGTGCGATGACGGAAATCTCCACCTTGCAATCTCTTGGCAATTGTGAGACTTGAACCGCTTCGCGGGCAGGAGGAATTTGTCCCACATATTTCCCATAAACGTCATTGATCTTGCCATAGTCAGCCATGTCCTTCATGAAAATGCTGGCCTTGACGACGTGATTCCAATTCATTCCTGCAGCATCGAGCAAGGCTTCAATGTTTTTCATTACTCTTTCCGTCTCTTCCTCTACCGGAAGAGGATGGTATACTTGCTCTATTGGATCCATGGCAATTTGCCCTGAGATAAACAACAAGTTGCCCACCTGAATGGCTGGACTATAAGGAGCTATGGGTTTAGGCGCTCCGGATGTATGGATGGCTGTCTTTTTCATGTAGTTTTGCAATTGGAGTGCAAGATGCGAATAATTTTAATTGACAACTACGATTCTTTTACCTACAATATTGTTCACTATCTGGAGCAGTTGGACTTGGAGGTTGATGTTGTGTTTAATGACAATTTAAATATTCCGAGTTGGGAGATGTATGACGCGGTGGTTATTTCCCCTGGCCCAGGATTACCAGAGGAGTCTGGATTTTTGTTGGAATGGATGAAAACCATTCCTGCCGAGCTACCGGTATTGGGTATTTGTTTGGGATTACAGGCCATGGTTGTTCATTTTGGAGGCGCATTGCGAAATTTAGAGTCACCCCTGCACGGTCAAGCAGGAAAATTGGAAGAGATGGCAAAAGGGAATATTTGGTCATCTATTCCGATGCCCATCAATATTGGACACTACCATTCATGGGTAGCAAACGAGAATAATTTGCCGGCTTGTTTAGAGGTGTTGGCTGTGGATGAGAAAAAGAGAATCATGGCTTTGCGGCATCGTTATTTACCTTGGCACGCCTTGCAGTTTCATCCTGAATCCATTTTGTCTGAAAAAGGAATTTTATGGTTTGACCATTGGTTAACGCAAAGCGTAAGACCAAAATCAATAACTTAGCAACATGCGAAATTTTTCAACTTGTATTTCTTTGTGTCTGTTGTTTATTATGACAACGTCGATGTTTTCACCGCCCGGTTCTTTTCGCATTGCGGTAATGAAGTACAAGGGAGGTGGTGATTGGTATGCCAATCCTACGGCATTGCCCAATTTGGTGAGATTCACCAATACCCAATTGCAGACAAAGATTGATGAGAATATTGCCCAAGTGGACGTGGGGAGTTCTGAAATATTTGACTATCCCTTTGTCCACATGACGGGACATGGTAATGTCGTTTTTTCTATGGACGATGCACAGAACTTGCGCACCTATCTGCAGGCCGGAGGTTTTCTTCATATTTCTGACAATTATGGAATGGATATGTTTGTCCGAAGAGAAATGAAAAAGGTTTTTCCAGAGTTGGAATGGTTGGAGGTTCCTTTTGACCATCCCATTTATCATGGGAAGTTTGAATTCAAGAATGGATTGCCCAAAATACATGAACATGATGGGAAGAATCCCAAAGGTTTGGGCATGTTTTGGGAGGGTAAGTTGGTTTGTTTTTATGATTTTGAGTGCGATTTGGGAGATGGATGGGAAGATGCCCAGGTCCACAATGACAGTGAGGAGAACCGCCAAAAGGCATTGCGAATGGGCGCTAATTTGATTCAATATGCCTTCATTGGACAGCCGTGAATTGTTGGAATGGGAGGTAAAAGAAATCCTGGACGAGTGCATCGTTCGATACAACAATTTGTCATTTATTGATCTTGATCCCATTTCGATTCCGCACCGTTACAAAAAAAGACAAGACATTGAGGTTAGCGCCTTGATGACAGCATTGATTTCATGGGGAAATAGGAAAGCCATCTTACAGGCGGCAAGCAAGTGGATGGAGATGATGGATGATGAACCTTTTTCTTTTGTTCAATCTGCAAGTTTGTCTGAAGTTAAAACCTTGTCCAAAAATATTTACCGCACTTTTCAGTCCACAGACATGGAGGATTTGATCCGCGCATTGCGCGGTGTGTATACTGAACATGAGAGTTTAGAGGAATTGTTTATGCCAGGTTTTGATGAAGGCGATTCAAGAGAAGGTATTATGCATTTTCGCAATGCAGTTTTGTCTTTTGGTCATCAGCCAAGATTTGAGAAGCACATCGCCAATCCTGCTCAGAATGGGGCTGCCAAGCGTATCAATATGTTTTTGCGTTGGATGGTGAGAAAGGACAATCAGAAGGTTGATTTTGGCATATGGGACAACATTCCAATGTCAAAATTGTCAATTCCGTTGGATGTGCACACCGGAAATATTTCGCGCAAGTTGGGAGTATTAAACAGAAAACAAGATGATTGGACTGCTGTTCAAGAATTGGATTCTGTTTTACGGAAATGGCGACCTGCCGATCCCGTAGCCTATGATTTTGCCCTGTTTGGCATGGGGGTAGAAGGGATTTTTAATGATTAGCCCTGTTCAAGGCGAAATTTTGTTCGTTTTCTACCTTTTTTTTACGATATTCGCAAACCTTAAAAATGTTTTGTTATGGCAATGATTGAGAAAATTAGAAGGCAAGGATGGTTGGTACTCGTTATGGTGGGTATTGGAATTGTCGGCTATTTGATTCCCTATGATGCGGTGATGGCGCTGTTTGGAAAAGGCGCAAAAGACGCAGGAGAGATTGATGGTGAAACCATCGACGCAGCAGCTTGGCAGCAGGCAGTAGAGAAACAACGCGTGTTGTTTAACTACACATCCAACGAAAGTGCTCTTTCCAATGATACTTGGAATTCCTTGACTGAAGAGCGTTTGTACGCGGATGAGTTGAGCACAATGGACATGGAGGTTTCTGACGAAGAGTTGGACGAAGTATTGTTTGGAGCTAACCTTTCTCCTTTTGTAAAAAGCACCATCTATGGTGGAAAGGATTCAACTTCTATGAAGGAGCAAATGCGTCAGCGTTTTGAAACGTTTGACCCACGTGATCCAACCTGGACCATGGAGAAAGCTGAAATGTGGAAAGAGTTTGTTCGTTACAAGCGCAAGAAAGAGAAGTATGATAACATGATCAAATTGGGTGCTTATGCCAATAATTTGGATGCGAAATGGGCTTTCAAAGCTGGTTCATCCAAAACAGCAGTTGATTTTGTTGCCAAAACTTACATGGAAATTCCTGATTCTACTGTTGCTGTTTCAGACGATGATATTCGTTCATACTACAACAAGCACAAATCAGAACGCGAATACAAGCAAGAGCGCAGCAGAAGCTTGGAGTATGTGAGTATCGCTATTCAAGCAACGGAGCAAGATTTGGCTTCTATCAAGTCTAAAATGGATGGTATGGTGCGTGACTTCCGCATGGCTAAGAATGATTCAGCCTTTGCAGCAGCTGCAGCAGCAACTCCAGGAATGGCTAAGATGAGATATGTTGCGGGTTCGATGATGGAGCCTTTCAACGGTCAAATTTTAAATGATTCTATCGGTAAGGTTATCGGTCCATTTGCTGATGCAGGAGCTATGAAATTGGTTAAAATTTCTAAGCGTGTTTCAGAAATTGACAGTGTTCAAGCACGTCACATTTTGATCCAAGATCAAACGCCTAAAGGAAAGGCAAAAGCTGATTCTATCATGAATGTGATCAAGGCTAAGAAGAACTTTGCTGAGATGGCCAAGCAATTTGGTACAGATGGCACCAAGGACAAAGGTGGTGATTTGGGCATGTTTGCGCGCGGTGCAATGGTGCCTGATTTCGAAAAGCCTTGCTTCAATGGGACAATAGGTCAATTGCAAGTGGTGAAGACACAATTTGGTTACCACGTTGTTGAGGTTACCAAAAAGAACGCTCCCAAAATGAATACTTATGTTGCGGTAGTGGACCAATCTCAAGAGCCAAGTCCAGGTACTCGTAAGCAAGCTTTCAACAAAATGCGTGAATTAACGATCAATGCAAAAGATACTGCCTCTTTCCGTACTCAGGTAAAGGCGTTGTATCCAAATGCAAACATCGTCCCTGCGCAAATGATTGTTCCCAATGCACAAGCCATTGCAGGTATCCAAAAAGCTGAGAGCATCGTTTCTTGGGCGTATGGTGCGGAGATCAATGAGATTTCTCAACCTTTCTTGGTAGAGAACAATTGGGTAGTGGCTGTTCTTTCAGAAATCAGAGAGCGTGGAGTACCTGCTTTTGAAGATGTAAAAGAAACGATGAAGGCTAAGGTGATCAAAGAAAAGAAAGGAGCCATGTTGGCTGAGAAAATGAAGGGAACTTCATTGCAGGCTATCGCATCAGGAAATGGAACAACTGTGAAGCATTCAGAGTTGTTGTGGAGAGGAATGAATTTGCCAGAGGCTGGAGTAGGAGAACAAGAATTTGCTTTGATTGGAAAGTGTTTTGGTATCGCCAAGGGTCAAGTATCTGAGCCCATCATTGGTGAAGGAGCCGTTTACGTCATTCAAAAGACAGCAGATGTAGTAGATGCACAAAGCATGGACAACTACAAGAATGAGAAGCGCATGTTGCAACAAAATGCAAAAGCTTCAATGGCAGGTCGTGTATTTGGTGCCTACCGCGAAGCGGCTGACATCGATGATCGTCGTTTTATCAATGATTAATTGTACAATAGACAATAATGGAAAGGGTTGCGCAAGCGACCCTTTTTTTTTGGACCTTATCCGGCTATCCGCTACAAGTCCTCGGTACGCTCCGCGTCCCTGTGGGCTTTCCGCTTCTATCCGGGGTAGGGGTCTGTTCAAACACTCAACCAAGAACTATCCCCATAGCTCAGAAAACGGTAGTCATTATCCAATGCGCTTTGGTAAATCTTTTTCCAATCCTCACCGACTATGGCATGCACCAACAACAACAGTGTGCTTTTGGGTTGATGGAAGTTGGTGATTAATGCCTGAATGGTTTTGATGGTGTATCCTGGCCCAATGATTATTTGGGTGGTGCCAGCAATGACATCAAGTCCCGAATCTGTTGCTTTTTGATACAAATATTCCAGGTTCTCGATAAGACTGTTTTCAGGCTTTTCTTGGTAGGGACTCCATTGTCCCAAGTGAAACAATCCATGTTCATCAGGTACTGCATGTTCATTGCCCAGCCAATACAAACTTTCCAAGGTGCGCAATGCTGTGGTGCCCACTATGATGGTTCGGTGGCCTTGTTTTAGTTTCTCCATCCATTGGGTGATGAAGGCAAGGCTGACTTCAAAATACTCCGCGTGCATTTCATGATTACCCAATGTATCCGCACTTACAGGCTTAAATGTACCCGCGCCAACGTGCAAGGTAAGTTGTCCTTGGGTCACTCCTTTTTGCTTCAATGCTGCAATAACGGTTTCGTCAAAGTGCAACGAAGCCGTAGGTGCGGCTACAGATCCTTCCCATTTTGCAAATAGTGTTTGGTATCGATCATAATCTTCTTCCTCTGTAGCCCGATTCAAATAAGGAGGAATGGGCAATTCGCCGATGGCTTCGAGTACCTCACTGAATTGCCCCAAATCCCATTTCCAATCGATGACAAAGCCATTGTCCCCGCGGTGCACACACATGACTTCTAAAGTGCCTTGTTGTCCGTTTAGGGTATAGGACTTGAAAAGCGAACCTTCCTTCCATTTCTTGGCACCGCCAACAAAGCACAGCCAAGTGCATTTTTCTTTGGCTGTTAAAGCCGAAGTGTAATCCATGTCCAATGGCTCAAGACAGAAAATTTCAATGACGCCTCCGGTCGATTTTTGGAAATGAATACGCGCGGGTATCACTTTGGTGTTGTTGACCACCCAAAAATCAGTGGGTTCAAATAATGCTACAATATCAGTAAAATGACGGTGTGCAATGTTTCCTTTTTCGTAATGCAAAAGGCGACTATCACTCCTCTTGGCCAACGGATGCAGGGCAATGCGCTCCTCCGGTAAGGCGTAGTCAAAGTCAACCATGGAAATGTACTGAATCTTCTTCACGGTGCGAATCTACAACAAGGAATTGTGCATCTTTGCCAAATGAAGAGCACTTTTTTTATCGTTGTGATTTTGGGATGTCAGCTCTTGGGAATTGCCCAAGATGGAGACGGTGTTTGGTATGGTAAAATTGAAACATCAGGAGTGACCATCCCTGTTGAAATGCATTGGAATGTCAACAATGACGGACGTTACCTGATGTTCAGTAAGAATCAAACGCCAAAACCATTGGTGATGGAAGTCCATGAATTCAAGAAAGGGAAGATTCACTGGGAGATTCCAAAAATGAAGGCGCAGTACGATGGAAAGTTGGATGAGACTTGTGCATGCATCAAGGGTGTTTACCAGCAAGGTGGAAATGAAACTCAATTGGATTGGTTTCGTCAGCCACCCACAATGGAAAATGCAGTTGTACCAAAAGACAAACCGCAAACACCTCACCCTCCATATCCTTATCCGACAGAGGTGATTGATTTTATGTCCTTTGATAAAGATGGAAAGTCAATTTCTATGCAAGGTACATTGAGTATTCCCAATGGAAATGGACCTTTTCCATGTTTGGTGATGATTACCGGGAGCGGTCCACAGGATAGAGATGAGTCTTTGATGGGGCACAAACCTTTTGCTGTAATTGCGCATGAGTTGGCGCAAAAGGGATGGGCTACTTTTAGATACGATGAGCGTGGTGTTGGCGCATCTTCTGGGAATTATGATATTTCTAATTCAGCAGATTTTGCAGATGATGCTTATCGGGCGCTTTTGACTGCACGACTGCATCCCAAGATTGATTCTAAACGTGTGGGATTGATTGGTCACAGTGAAGGCGGAATGGTAGCACCGATGGTGGCTGCAGCCCATCCTGAAGAGGTGTATTGCATTGTTTCTTTGGCTGGAACAGGGGTCAGTGGCAAAGATGTTTTGGTCAAACAAAGTGCGGATATTGAAGTGGCTGAAGGAAAAAAGCGGGAAGATGCGGAACGTGATGCGGAATTTGTCGAATCATTGTGCGACTTGATGATACAATCCAAGGACTCAGCAGAAGTGGCCAATGGAATCAAGAATAGAGTGGTCATGGATTCGAAAGATGATCACAACGACGCCACCATTGAAGGGCAGGATTTGTTTGATCAATACAACCAACAGTTCAATACAGCATGGATGCGATTTTTCATCTCGCACAACCCTCAAGAAAATTGGCAAAAAGTACAATGCCCCACTTTGATTTTGAGTGGCGATTTGGATTTACAAGTCAATGCCGAAATCAACACCAAGGCCATTTCCCAAGCTTTGAATGCCAGAGGAATAAAAAACAATGTCGTAATACTCGCCAACCACAATCACCTGTTTCAATACACAGAAACGGGCAGGGTTAGTGAATACGCCAAATTGGATGAAACCACTAGTCCTGAAACTTTGGAAGAGATTGTGCTTTGGTTGAAGAAATTGAACCCATAATTAAACGCTCTGTTGTAAGTTTGAGCAAGATTTATTCGCAATGAACGAGAAGATTTTAATCATCGGCGCATCCGGTCAGATAGGCATAGAGTTGACGGAACGTTTGCGCGCAGAATATGGAAAGGAAGCTGTTGTGGCCTCTGATGTTAAGGCTAACACTGATGTGGATCCCATTCTTTTGGAAGGGCCTTATGAGGTGTTGAATATTTTGGACAAAGAGGCATTGCATGCAGTTGTCAAAAAAAACAACATCAATCAGGTATATTTATTGGCAGCCTTGTTGTCGGCAACTGCAGAAAAAAATCCTGCCTTTGCATGGGAATTGAACATGAACGGATTGTTCTATGTCCTAGACATGGCCAAAGAAGGAATATTGAATAAAATTTATTGGCCCAGCTCCATCGCGGTGTTCGGTCCGTCCACACCGCGTGTGATGACGCCGCAGGATACCATCATGGATCCCAATACGGTGTATGGCATCAGCAAATTGGCTGGTGAGCGCTGGTGCGATTATTACCATCAGAAATTCAATGTGGACGTGCGCAGCATTCGTTATCCTGGTTTGATTGGTTACAAGAGTGCCCCAGGCGGCGGCACAACGGATTATGCTGTTGACATATTTTACAAAGCACTGCAAGAAGGAAGATACACTTGCTTCTTGTCTGCAGGTACCGCATTGCCCATGATGATGATGAGCGATGCGATTCAAGCCACTGTCCAGTTGATGCAAGCGGATCGTTCTCGCCTAACTGTTGGCGGCGCATACAACTTGGCGGGTATGTCCTTCACGCCAGCTTCATTGACAGCAGAAATTCAAAAACATTTGCCTTCTTTTACAACGCAATATGCTCCTGATTTTAGACAAGCCATTGCCGATTCATGGCCTGGCTCTATCGATGATAGCATTGCGCAGCGCGATTGGGATTGGAAGGCGGAATACGATACACCAACTTTGGTAGCCAAAATGTTGGATGAAATTAAAAAGAAGATTTAGTGCGATATGAGCAAGGATTTATACATCTACAATAGCCTGTCCCGAAACAAAGATTTGTTTCAACCGTTGAATGCACCCCACGTTGGTCTATACGTTTGTGGCCCTACGGTTTATGCCAATGTGCATTTGGGCAATTGTAGAACTTTCATGTTTTTTGATGTGGTTTACCGATACCTTACCCACCTGGGATACAAGGTGCGATACGTTCGCAACATTACCGATGTGGGTCACATCACTTCCACCTTTGACGATGGCGTAGATCGCATTGGTCAACAGGCCCGTTTGGAGCAATTGGAGCCGATGGAAATTGTACAGAAGTACACCAATTATTTCCATGAAGTGATGCGTGTCTTCAATAATCACTCTCCCAGTATTGAACCCACTGCAACGGGTCACATGATTGAGCAGATTGAGATGATTAAGAAGATTTTGGATCAGGGGTTTGCGTATGAGGTCAATGGCAGTATTTACTTTGATGTGCAAGCGTATCGTGCTAAGTATCCGTATGGTGAATTGAGCGGAAGAAATGTGGAGGAGTTGTATGAAAATACAAGAACATTGGATGGGCAGGACGAGAAGAAATTCTTTGCCGACTTCGCTTTGTGGAAAGCAGCGTCACCAGAGCACATCATGCGTTGGCCCTCTCCATGGGGAGATGGTTTTCCCGGATGGCATTTGGAATGTTCTGCCATGAGCACCAAATATTTGGGAGAGCAATTTGATATACACGGCGGAGGAATGGATTTGAAGTTCCCGCACCATGAATCGGAAATCGCGCAGAATACAGCATGCTGTGGAAAGGGACCTGTGAAGTATTGGATGCACAGCAACATGCTAACTGTGAATGGTCAGAAGATGTCCAAGTCGTTGGGCAATTCATTCTTGCCGCATGAGTTGTTTGCTGGCAATCATCCATTATTGGAAAAGGGCTACACACCGCAAGTGGTGCGCTTTTTCATGATGCAAGCGCATTACCGTTCCACATTGGACTTTAGCAATGATGCATTGAATGCAGCTGAGAAAGCCTATGAGCGCATGATGTCGGCCTACGTGAGCATTGAACAATGCAAACCGTCAGCGGAGAGTGATGCGGACATTGCAGCATTGGAAGCGCGTTGTTATGCAGCCATGGGAGACGATTTTAATACGCCCATTTTGATTGCTGAATTGTTTGAAGCCGTTCGTTTGATCAACGGTTGTAAGAATGGACAACAGGCGTTGACAGCAGAACAGTTGACACATTTGAAAACCATCATGGATCATTTCTTGATGGACGTGATGGGATTGCAAGCACCCGAGGCATCTGCAGATCATGAGTTGCCCAATGTCATGATGGACGCTGTATTTGCGGTTAGAAAAGGATTGAAAGAACGCAAGGATTATGCAACCGCAGATTTGCTTCGCGATGCTTTTGCGGAAAGAAACATTGTATTAAAAGACACCAAAGAGGGTGGAGAATGGACGTATGAAAAAAAATAGAATAGTTGCCATTGCATTATTGGCATTGATTGTTTTATGGGTCGTTTTGCAATTTCTACCAAAAGGTGGAGGTGGTGCCAAAGTACAACCATCAGAAGTGCCAACGGAAGAGGTAAAGATGGTCGCACCTCCTGCTTTTTCAGTGGATTCGGCCATGGTTTACTTGAAGAAGCAAGTCGAATTTGGACCGCGTGTTCCCGGAACCAAAGCACACGGTGCATGTTTGGATTGGATTGTATCAGAGTGCAAAAAGCGCGGAGCGGCTGTTGACATACAATACACCAAGATGACAGCATGGAACGGTGATGCGACGCCAGTAAGAAATATCATTGCTGAATTCAACAAGGACAAGAAAATGCGGGTCATGTTGGCTGCGCATTGGGATTCGCGGTTTGCGGCGGACAAGGACGCCAACAAGTCCAACCAGAAAAAGGCCATAGATGGTGCCAATGACGGCGCAAGTGGAGTAGCAGTATTGTTGGAGATGGCGCGATTGATACAACAGCAATCACCAGAAGTAGGAGTGGATTTGGTCTTTTTTGACAACGAGGATCAAGGGGCGCCGGAGTGGTCGGATATGAATCCACAAGCCTCCAATGCCACGTGGTGTTTGGGATCCCAGCATTGGGCCAGACAGCCGCACAAAGAAGGATACCAGGCCAAGTACGGTATTTTGTTGGACATGGTAGGAGGCAAGAATGCGCGCTTCAATAAGGAAGGCACCTCAATGGCAGCGGCAGGAGATGTCATGAATTGGGTATGGGCACATGCGCAGAAAATGGGGTACGGACATTTGTTTGTGAACGAGGAAATAGGCGGCATTACTGATGACCATGTATACATGAATCAAGGGGGAGTTCGTTCCATCGATATCATCGACATGCGACCCAACACCATAGCGATGGGCATGGGCAACTTTGAGTTTGGATCGTTCCACCACACCATGGAAGACAATTTGAGCAACATCGACCCTGAGGTATTGAAAGCGGTAGGAAGGGTAGTGGCCATGGCGGTTTACAATACGAAGTAAAGGGAAAGAGGTGATGAAGGGATGAGGTGATGAAGAAATGAGGAGGCATCTCCCCTCCTGCTGCGAAGCGGAAAGGAGGGGTGGCCCGCAGGGCCGGGGTGGTTTGCCTTGCATTAAATTAAAATACAAAAAATCAATGCTTGCCAAGATGGCGTAATGTGAGCAATGAAGTTACCTGAATTTTGAAAAGTGTAAAATCCTACGTAGGTGATGAAAGGACTCTTCGGGGTCCTTTTCTTTTATATGCTTGTTAAGCACCTATAACTTATGCGGTAAGATTAGCAGACAATTGATCAAAATTTGTAGAATAATTTTTGAAATGTTGTCTAAATAGTTAACTTTGTTATACAGATCATCCGTGAAGTTTATTTTTATAAACGTTATTTCTTGGACTTTTATGAATCTCAAAATGCTAGTGAGCAGTTGAAGATAGAATGGACCATCCAGCTCATTCAGACCAACGCGATGGTTCCAAAGAAATATTTTAAGCACGTGGAGGGGCAAGAGGGTTTGTATGAGATGCGTATCGAGTGTCAGGGTAACACTTTTAGGGTGTTCTGTTTTTTTGATGAAGGCAAATTGGTGGTGCTTTGCAATGGCTTTCAAAAGAAAACAAATAAAACTCCAAAGAAGGAAATAGAAAGAGCAATGAAAATTAAAAAAGAATACAACAATGACAAAGGAAAAGCGGATGATTGGTTTTAATCAAATGTTGGATGAGAAGTATGGAAAACCAGGTTCCAAAGCGCGAGACAGATGGGAACAAGGTTATGCCACTTTTGAATTGGGTGTTATGTTGGAGGAGGCTCGATTGAAGTTGGGATTGACCCAAGAAGAAGTTGCAGAGCGTTGCGGAACCAATAAATCATACATATCCCGTGTGGAGAATGATGCAACAGATGTACGCATGTCGACTTTCTTTAAAATCATTCACCAAGGACTTGGTGCAAAATTGGATTTGAAGATTTTATTGGTGGAATAGATACTCAAGACTTGCCTTGGTTTTGCATTGTCCAATTTTGGCGTGGGACAATTCTTGAGACACTGTCCCAAGAATGCGCATCAACTGAGATATTTTCTTTTTTGATTTCATATATAAAATTCCATTCATTGTTCTAAATACAAAAACGCCAAGCTCGCCAAGATTGCGCAAAGTGCACAAAGAGGATACTGAATAGCGTCCTTTGTGATTACATAATGTCCATTTCGTTAAATTAAAAATACAAAAACGCAACGTTCGCAATGATTGCGCAAAGCGCGCAAAGAGGTCAGTGAATAGCACAAAACGTTTAACGCATATTTCTTATCCCTCAATCCCTTCATCACCCCATCCCTTCATTACTTCATCCCATCGCAAATCCATTACAAACTCCTACCTTTACTTTGCAATTATGTGCGGCAGATATATCGTTGTTACCAAAGTAAAGGAGATTGAGAAAAAGTTTGGTGTTACCATGCCCAAAGGGTTTGACTTTGCACCTACCACCAATCTAGCGCCCGGGGCGCAAGGACTGGTCATTACCAATGATCAACCCAAATCCCTGCAAATGTTTCGCTTTGGTTTTAC
>CAMCTV010000024.1 GCA_945878635.1 Chryseobacterium gleum
ACTGATCGCATCGTTGTTAGCAGGAGCGGTCAAAGCGTAAGTAGCTGAGGTTGCACCACTGATGTTCACGCCATTCTTCTTCCATTGGTAAGTTGGTGAAGTTCCACCGTTGGTTGGAGTGGCTGTGAAGTTCACCGCGGTACCGGAGCAAACAGTTGAAGCATCAGCTGTGATGCTCACACTGGGAACGACACTATTGGTGACGGTTATGGTAAGGCTATTGCTATTGGCCAAGGTAGTAGAAGTGCAAGCCGCATTGCTAGTCATAACTAGTGTAATCACATCATTGTTGGCTGGAGAGGGCAATGTATAAATAGGGGAATTGGCGCCGCTGATATTGATACCATTTCTTATCCATTGAAAAGTTGGATTGGCCCCTCCATTGGTAGGTGTTGCAGTTAAGACTACAGCACCATTGGCGCAGACAGTAGTTGAACTTGCTGAAATTTGTACTATCGGAGTTACTGATTCATTCACCGTCATCGTGATGGCATTACTCGCAACTGTTGCGGTGCTCACACAAGAGGCGTTGCTGGTCAATTGCAGTGTAATAACATCACTATTGACCAAGCTTGTGGTTGTATAAGATGACAATGTCGCTCCTGAGATATTTACCCCATTCTTCTTCCATTGATAAGCAGGTGTCGTTCCTCCATTGGTAATGCTGGAAGTAAACTGAACCGAAGTTCCAGCGCAAATACTGGTCGTTCCTGTTGTGATAGCAACCGTTGGTGTAACAGAATTGGTTACTGTCAATGAAACTGAATTACTGTTAGAGGTATTGGTTGACTGACAACTGTTGTTGCTCGTCATCACCATACTGATCGCATCGTTGTTAGCAGGAGCGGTCAAAGCATAAGTAGCTGAGGTTGCACCACTGATGTTCACGCCATTCTTCTTCCATTGGTAAGTTGGTGAAGTTCCACCGTTGGTTGGAGTGGCTGTGAAGTTCACCGCGGTACCGGAGCAAACAGTTGAAGCATCAGCTGTAATGGCCACTGAAGGAGTTACAGCATCTCCCAAATTAATGGTTGTTGCATTAGAAGTCAAAGTACATCCATTGGCAGAGACGGTGCAAGTGTATACACCAGGAGTATCAGCAATGTATGAAGATTGCGTAGCACCATTGATAGCGACACCATCTTTGTTCCATTGGAAAGTATATCCTGTACCAGTTGTTGCGTTCAAAGTCAATACTTGACCCGTACACAAATTCTGCGTTCCACTAGGCAAAATTGCTGCAACGACAGTCGTACCGGTAGAGGTCACAGTTGTCACAGGTGAAGTAGAAACACAAGCACCGCTGTTCACCGTAACTTGGTAGTTACCTGGTGTGGTTGCTACATAAGTCGAATTGGTCGCCCCAGAAATATTGGTTCCATTCTTCTTCCATTGATAGGTATTAGAAGGACTCACGGGAGCTGTCAATGTCACCCCATTGGGATTGCAAGCGGTACTCACCGTTCCTGATGGGAAGATGGGAGCTGTCAAGTAAAATGTAGTGGGCAAAGACATCTGCTGACAAGTAGTGGTATTGTTGGTCACCAATACTTTGTAAGCACCTACCTCAGTAGGTAAAATGGTAGGCTGCGTTGACCCTGGTATTACAGCATCGTTGAAATACCATTGATAACCATAGTTAGATGCTGTATTCACATTCAAATAAACCGTACTGGATTGGCATACTAAAATCTCACCTGTTGGATTGACGACTGCCGGCGGCAATTCGTATACATTGACATAAATGCTATCAAACAAATACTCATTTCCCAATTGGGCAGTCATAGAAAAATAACCGCTACCATCTGGAACAAAAGTTACAGTGTTGCCCACTGTTCCATTTTCCCATGTCACATTAAAACCCTGTGGACCAGCATAAGTCAAAGTCACTGGGAAGGTTGGACAACGTGATACTGTTTCTCCTTGTGTTATTAAATTTACAGCAGGGTTGGCACCATTGAAGAAGATGGTTCGTTTAAAAACAGGTCCCCATTTATTGGTTCCATCTTTAGCGCGAATATTAAACAAGGTTGAACCGCTTTGATTCTCCCAGGTCAAGTGATCACGCAACAAGGTTTCAATGGCATTGTCAAAGTTGCCATCAAAAGCAACAATGATGGACCCATTTCCTGCACCTGGATCAAAAACCCCAAAATAATACTCTGCAAATGTGATGTTCAATAAACGTCCGTTGGGTGTTTCATTCTTGAAAATAGTCTTCTTGAACAATGGACCCCATTGGTTGGATTCGTCTTTGAAACGGATATTGAAAAGCGCAGAATTCCCCGTGACACTCCATGCGTAATCATTTGCAAAGGCTTGCTCAATGGCCGAATTGTAATCACCATCAAAAGCCAAAATAGCAGTTGCAGATCCTGCACCAGGATCAAACGTTCCGAAGAAAAATTCAGCAGCCTGAATAGTCAAGTTTCTGAAAGTTGGAGGACCTTGAATGGACAATGTTTTCTTGAACAACGGTCCCCATTTGTTGGTTTCGTCCTTAACACGAACATTAAACAAATTCAACCCGTTGGATAGACTCCACGTTGTATTGTTGCTCACTGCTGTTTCAATCGCATCGGACCAATTGTCGTCCAAAACCAAAAGATTGGTACCGTTGCCTTGACCAGGATCAGTAGATCCAAAGAAAAACTCTGCTGACTGTATCTTACACAAACGGGCATTGCTAGGAACTGATTGAACGGAAATGGTTTTCTTGAACAAGGGACCCCATTTGTTGGTTCCATCTTTCGCACGAACATTAAACAAGTGCATTCCTGAAGTCAAACTCCAAGATGTATTCATTGAAGTTGCAGCTTCCACAGCCTCTCCCCAGTCGCCATCAAAGACAACCAATGGGGTTCCATTTCCTTGGCCTGGATCTGAAGCGCCAAAGAAGAACTCACCTTGCGTAACGGCTACATTATAAGCAGCGGGCGTTGTGCTAGTGAGGAATATTACTTTCCTGAATCTGGGACCCCAATTGTTATTAACGTCCTTGACACGAACATTTAACAAAACAGGGCTAGAGAGATTAGGAACGGATTGCGCTGAGGCAATAATAGATTCTACGACATCACTGAAGTTCCCGTCAGTAGCTGTGAAAGCAGTGCCCGTTCCCGCACCTGGATCTATGGTTCCCCAAAAATATTCACCAGCAATGACCCGCGTTTGAGCCACCGTTGACTGTGTCAATGACAAACTTGAGGAGTAAACAAAATCCCCGGTTGTACCGCCACTATTATTAGCCGCCAATCCTGTGAAATAAAAATTCACATTACCAGAGGAAGGAGCTGTCCATGAAAACGTGAAAGTCTTTTGGTTATTGGACAATCCACCATTGTAATTGTGGGTAACATAATTTCTACTTGTTCCTGAATCTGTGGAAACTTCAGCATGGCTATCCGTTCCAGCAACCAAGGAGCCAGCATTTTGTCCAGCCTGATTAAGAGCGGATACGCTAAACCCAAACAAGGATTGCCCCATCTTGGAGACGGTAACACTGACTTGATAGGTTTGACCTGCTGTATATTGACCATTGGTCACCCCAGCAACACTCATGGTTATGGATCCCGCAGGATCATTCAAAGTATTACCACCATGGCATTGAATACATGTATTCTCTCCAGGAGCGCCAGATTTCCCGGATTTTCCCGAACTACTGGTAACTCCATTGAACATCATCCATGCAAAAAAACACATGAATAAAGAGAAGTAATATTTGTTTCTCATCTTAAGATTTCGATTTGCACATTTATATGCGATTCTTTGCCCTTACAAGGCCTCCCTTACCGAAATGATATTTCATCAAAGCCCAATTCGGTAAATTTTCATCCTCACAAAACAGATTTTAATTTTCAAATCCAATTGCTAAAACAATCAGACTTCATTCCAACGGATCTGCCATTCCGATAGTCACATCCAAAAACCTCAAAACATCAGGAGAAGAAAGGAAAATCCCATACTTCATGTCCCTTAGTTTCTGTGGTAAGCTTTGGCTTTAATGTCAACATTCTGTCCAGGGAACAAATCAGCAGGTATATTCAAATTGTAGATAAACGCCTTGCTGTTATTGGGATTAGAAACAGGGAAGAAATTGTTCCATGAGTTTGGCCCGCCAAAACGTCCACGATCACTCAACGTCAAATCAATATCATAAAACTCATGATTGGGGTTACCAGTATTGACCGTGGTTCCAACTGTTCCTACAACTTTGGTCAATACCAAAGATTCACTTGCCGATGGCACGGTACATGGCAAATCCAATCCATTGTATGTCCACTCAAAAAAACCGCTGGTAGAGGGGTTGGGGAACAATGATAATGTGGTAGAGTAAGTTAAAGTTCCCTCAGAAGCTGTGTCCCAATAATAACCATATGTATAGTATGGATAGCCAGAATATGAACCTCCTGAATTGAAATTGATGGTTCCCAAAAAGTTATTGCTGGAAAACTTGAAATTGTACCCAGGTACACCTTGCGAAGCCAACATCCAATTGGCATTGGTCAATACATCGTTGTTATAAAACTCGTTAACCACTGAACTACTGCTGTTCCATTTAAAGAAAGTCATGTTCTTCAAAATACAATTACTCACGCTCAATGCATAATTATCCGCACGCATGCTAATGGTGTTCATGATAGAATCAGCTGTCAAAACAATTTTATCTGTGGTGCTAGCTGTAGTGGCTTCATCCACGATGAATAGGTTGTTGGTTTTTGAAGCGATGAATGAGCCGTAACGCATGGTTGTGTTATTGGTCACTGAAGTTCTGATGGCCAATAATTCATAGTTATCAGCGTTCATGGATAAATCACCCATTTTGCAATCCACAAATGAAACCAAGGCTTTACTGCTAGCGGTAGCTGAATTTGTACCCGCGGTAATGCTGTAAATGCCCATATTGATACCCACCATATAGAGTTTCATTCCAGCAAATCCGTTGATGGTCAAATTTCCTGCATAACGAACAGAGGCTCCCGCAACCTGCGGTGCAATGGTCAGCGATTTATTAATGGTCTGTGCTCCTTCTGAATACAATCCCGCAGCAATCAAAATACGATCACCATTGGATGAAGCTGCAACAGCTGAACTGATCGTTGCAAACATGGTGGTTCCGTTTCCGGAGCCAAAAGCTGCATCTACAAAGCGATCAACAGCAAAGGTAGTTGTAGCATAGCACAACACAGAAAGAATCAATAAAACTTTTTTCATTTTGTTTAGGTTTTGGATTTTTAAATATAGCATACCACCCCCTTCAAATACAAATGAATACTCGATTTTAACAATAAAAAAAGAGGACCGCAAAGTCCTCCTTTAAATATTCTTTTTCTCAGAATCTTTTAACCGTTCAAGGCTTCAGCTCCGGCAACAATTTCCAAGATCTCTCCTGTAATCGCCGCTTGTCTTGCCTTGTTGTATGTCAATTTCAAATCCTTCACCAATTCCCCTGCATTATCAGTCGCTTTGTGCATTGCCGTCATACGCGCTCCATGCTCCGCTGCAAAACTGTCCAATAAAGCTTTGTACAATTGCACTTTCAAACTTCTTGGAATCAACTCAGATACTATTTGCTCCTTACCAGGTTCAAAAATGTAGTCTGCTGAAACATTGCTTTGAGCAACTGGTGGTAAAACGGGCAACAACTGTTCTGTTGTGACAACTTGAACAGCCGCATTTTTAAATCGATTGTAAATCATGACCACCTGATCCACTTGGCCAGCAGCAAAAGCATTTAAAAATTCTTGTCCTACAGCCGATGCATGATCAAAAGTCAATTGATCAAAAATAGCGTTGGGATTTTCATTGATAGAACCTTCTGCCCATTGTGATGCCTTTCTGAAAAAATCAGCACCCTTCTTGCCCAAGGCGATGACCTTGACCTGAGCATCTTTATTAGCAGAAACCACTCTGCGCGCTTCTTTGATGACGTTATTGTTGAATCCACCGCACAATCCACGGTTGCTAGTAATAACAACCACCCAAATAACCTTTGCATCACGCTGCTGACTAAAAATACTGCCTTCAACACCCACACTGGCACTTGCGTTCTCCAATATATCCTTCAACTTCTCAGCGTAAGGCCGCATGCGGGTAATGGCGTCTTGAGCACGCTTCAATTTAGCGGCAGAAACCATCTTCATGGCAGAAGTAATCTGCATGGTGGAATTGACCGATACAATTCGCGTGCGTATTTCCTTCAGATTCGCCATCTCTCTATTAGTATTGAGCGGATAACTCTTTGGCTACTTTCTCCAACACTGCTGTTACATCATCCCCAATGTTTCCTTTGCGGATAGCTTCCAATACATCCTTGTGTTGATTCTCTAAAAGCAACAAATAATCGGCCTCAAATTTCTTTACTTTTTCAACCGGAACACGAGACAACAAACCTTTGGTACCACAATAAATAATGGCAGTTTGCTTCTCCACAGTCATCGGACTGTTTTGTCCTTGTTTCAATATCTCTACGTTACGCTTACCTTTCTCCAAGACGAACTTGGTGGCATCATCCAAATCAGACCCGAATTTAGCAAAAGCTTCCAATTCACGGTACTGCGCCTGATCCAATTTCAATGTTCCGGATACTTTCTTCATGGACTTGATCTGAGCAGAACCACCCACACGACTAACGGAGATACCTACGTTAATGGCAGGACGAACACCAGCGTTGAACAAATTGGATTCCAAGAAAATCTGACCATCTGTAATGGAAATTACGTTGGTAGGAATATAGGCTGATACATCACCTGCTTGTGTTTCAATGATAGGCAATGCGGTTAATGAACCACCACCTTTCACTTTAGACTTCAAGCTATCTGGCAAATCATTCATCATCTCAGCTACCTTTTGAGTCTCGTTCACCTTTGCAGCACGCTCTAACAAGCGGCTATGCAAATAGAATACGTCTCCAGGATACGCCTCACGTCCGGGTGGACGGCGCAACAACAATGATACCTCGCGGTAAGCCACTGCCTGCTTGGACAAATCATCATAAACAATCAATGCAGGACGACCCGTATCGCGGAAATATTCTCCAATAGCACAACCAGCAAATGGTGCGTAGAACTGAAGTGGAGCTGGATCAGAAGCTGTCGCAGCAACAACAACCGTATAGGCCATTGCACCTGCATCTTCTAACATCTGAACAGTACCAGCTACCGTAGATCCTTTTTGTCCACAAGCAACATAAATACAGAATACAGGCTCTCCTTTATCATAAAACTCTTTCTGATTGATGATGGTATCAATCGCTACGGTTGTCTTTCCAGTTTGGCGGTCACCGATAATCAACTCACGCTGACCACGACCGATTGGAATCATCGCATCAATCGCCTTGATTCCTGTTTGCAATGGCTCCTTTACAGGCTGACGATAAATTACCCCTGGCGCTTTGCGCTCCAAAGGCATTTCAAACAATTCACCTGAGATAGGACCTTTTCCGTCAATGGCTTCCCCCAAGGTATTCACCACACGACCAATCAAGCCTTCACCTGCATTGATACTGGCAATACGACCTGTGCGCTTCACAGAAGCACCCTCCTTGAGATCACCTGCTGGACCGAGCAATACAGCACCAACATTGTCCTCTTCAAGGTTCAATGCGATTCCTTTTACTCCGTTTTCAAATTCAATCAATTCTCCTGATTGAACGTTGGAAATTCCATAGATACGCGCAATACCATCACCTACTTGAAGGATGGTACCCACTTCTTGGATATCCGCTTGGGTTTTTAATCCTGCGAGTTGCTCTCTTAGGATGGCTGAAATTTCGCCTGGTTTAACCTCTGCCATAATTTTTGTTTTGTCAAATATTAAATTTCAGAAACGTACTCGTTCTCTGAAAAATCTCTTTTAAGTTGTTTGATTTGGCTCGCAATGGATGCGTCCAATTGTTTGTCACCTACACGAATAATAAATCCACCAATCAAGTCAGAATCTACTTTTTCTTGTATAGTAACGGTTTCTGTAGTCAAAGACTGGGCTTTGTTCAAAATAGCCTGACGCGTTGATTCATTCATGACCTCTGCAGTTGTCACAAAAGCCAATACTTCATTGTTGTGTTTGCGCACCAATGATGAAAATGACTCTGTGATTTCCTTCAAGAAAGCCTCTCTACCTTTTTCAGTCATCAGATGAATAAACTGATTGGTGGTAGTATGAATATTGGATTGAAAAACCTTGTCCATTACCTTGAGCTTGGTGTCACCCTTCACTACTGGACTCTTCAACATCAAATCCAAATCGCGACTGGCCATCAATGTAGAATGAAGCATAGCCATGTCCTTGGACACAGCTTCTACTTCTTTGCGCTCAATGCACAAGTCTAACAATGATTTGGCGTATCGGTATGCGATTCTAGACATCTTAGTTGGCTTTCAATTCTTCAATCAATTTGCTATTCAAAGCATTTTGCTTCTCAGCATCAGACAACTTATCCTTCACCAATTGCTCAGCAATTTGGATGGACAAGCTAGCTACCTGGTTTTTCAACTCCTGGATGGCCGCCTTCTTTTGGGTCTCGATTTCACGTTGCGCATTGGCCAACAAAGCTGCACCATCTTGGGCTGCTCTTTCTTTGGCCTCAGCACGCATTTTATCTCCAATTTCCTTGGCATCCTTTAAAATGCGATCACGCTCTTCACGAGCCTCTTTCAACAACTGCTCATTGCCTGATTTCAAAGAAGCCATTTCTTCTTTGGCCAATTCTGCCTGTTTCAAAGCATTGGCAATACCCTGCTCACGCTCTTCTAACGTTTGCAAGATAGGGCCCCAAGCCATCTTTTTCAAGATAACAAGGACAGCAATGAACGCAATAGACGCCCAAAAGACTGTGCCCACGGAGACACTTAACAATCCTTCCATGAGAATTAAATTATATGTTTAGAACAGTGGGATTATCCCAATGCCACCAACAAACAAACGATAACTGCGAAAAGAGCAACACCCTCAACCAATGCTGCCGCAACGATCATGTTGGCACGCAAATCGCCAGTGGCTTCTGGTTGACGAGCAATAGACTCTAATGCTGAGCTACCGATACGGCCTACACCGATACCAGCACCAATTGCTGCACATCCTGCTCCGATTCCAGCTAATCCTTGTTGGATTCCTGCTTCTAATAAAACTGATAATAGTTCCATTTTTGTTAATTTATGGTTTTTATTGATTTGTTTTCTAATTAATGATGATCCCCTTCATGGTGGTGTTCTTGGGTTGCATCTCCAAAATACAACGCCGCCAATAAAGTGAATACGTATGCTTGTAAAAAGGCTACCAACAACTCGATGAAGAACATGAAAATCATGAAAATCACCGCTCCTACTCCTACTCCATACCCGGCCACCGCACTGGTCTGTCCAAACAACAACACCAACCCGACAAATGCCAAAATGATGATGTGTCCCGCTGTGATATTCGCTGTTAATCGAATCATCAATACTGTAGGCTTGATAAAGATACTCAACACTTCAATGGGAACCAGAATCAACTTGATTCCAAAGGGAATCCCTGGAGGCCAGAAGATATGGCCCCAATAATGTCCATTTCCACTGAATGATGTAATTAAAAATACCAAAGCCGCCAATACCAGAGTAATACTCAAGGTTCCTGTTATGTTGAATCCGCCTAAGAAAGGAATCAAACCCAACATGTTACACAACCAAATGAAGAAAAATACAGTGAGCAAAAATGGCATATATCTGCCAGCCTTCTTTTTTCCAATTGAAGGAACTGCCACCTCATCACGAACAAACAAAATGAATGGCTCTATGGCATTCTGCAATCCGCTTGGTGCTTTGGTAGCTCCACCCTTCTTGTATTTGGCCGAAACAGAACGGAAAATAATCAGCATCAAAACGATAATGAACAACATTCCAAACACAGACTTGGTAATTGAAAAATCCATCGGCTTCTCATGACTGGACGAATGCGCATCATGTCCATGCCCGCCATCAGTGGCGATGACAATAGACTCATGGTGATTCTCATAAGTAACACCTGAAGATGCCGTGAAAGGCTTGAACTGCAATTCGCCATGTTCGTCAAAACCATCCCAAAATGCACTTGACATAAAAACATCAAGATGACCATGATTCCAAACGATTACAGGAAGAGGCATGTACAATTGGCCAATAAAGTGAATTTGATGCGCATCACTGATGTGGTGCATGATCATTTCTCCTGGATTGAATTTCTCCTCCTCACCAGCATCAGCATGAACAGCTTCTGCTGAATGCAAAGTATCTGTTGTATGCGCTGAAACATCATGCTGAGCAATGGTCCATTGCCCTAACAAAATGAAACTGACACAAGCGATAATTCTTAACATACTTCCTTTATTTTCAAGACTTTGAGCCTTGTTAGCAAATTTTAGCGGTGCAAAAGTAATCATGAAAGCACATTTCTTCAGCAGAAAAAAAAGAATATTTATCAATATTTCTTTCTTTTCTTAGGATTGTGTATCCACCAGGTAATAATTCTTCTTACCCCGCTGCAATAACAAATACCTTTCATTCAACAAGTCTGCGGTTTGAACCGAGCTCTCTGCCCCAACCTTCTGTTTGTTAACACTGATACTATTCTCCTGCAAAGCGCGTCTTGCCTCATTATTACTTGCGATAAATCCGCTTTTCACCAATACCTGGGCAATGGGCATTCCCTCTGTCAACTCCTGGCTATCCAATTTTCCCTGTCCTACACCTTCAAAAATTTCTTGAATGGTCAAATTGTCCAATGCCCTCATGGCTTGTATATCCGCATTACCAAACAATATTTGACTGGCATTGATGGCCTGCTCCAATGCTTCTTTTCCATGAACGCGCTCTGTCACTTCCTCCGCCAGCGCTTTCTGCAATACCCTACGACCAGGATCCTGATCATGCTCCGCCAATATGGATTCAATTTCTTCACGGGTCTTCATCGAAAATATTCTCAAATAACCCGGTGCATCCGCATCCGCAGCATTCAACCAAAACTGATAAAATTTATATGGCGAGGTACGCTTAGGGTCCAACCAAATGTTTCCGCCTTCGGTCTTCCCAAACTTGGTACCATCCGATTTTTTAATCAATGGCGTGGTCAAAGCAAAAGCTTCACCCCCTTCAATTCTACGAATCAACTCAGTGCCTGTTGTGATGTTACCCCATTGATCACTACCGCCCATTTGCAATTGGATGCCATGGTGTTTCCACAAATAATAAAAGTCATAACCCTGAATCAACTGGTAGGTAAACTCTGTAAAGCTCATACCCTCATGATTACCGCCAGAAATCCTATTCTTCACAGAATCTTTGGACATCATGTAATTCACCGTAATGCGCTTTCCCACGTCTCGAATGAAATCCAAAAATCCAAAATCTTTGAACCAATCATAATTGTTCACAATCACTGCTTTGTTTTCCCCTTCGAAGCTCAAGAATTTTTCTAGTTGTCTTTTTTGACAATCTTGATTATGGCGTAAAATATCCTCTGACAACAAATTGCGCTCTTGTGATTTCCCTGAAGGATCTCCAATCATTCCAGTTGCTCCGCCAATCAGGGCATAAGGCTGATGCCCTGCTTTCTGAAAATGCATCAACGTCATGATTTGGACCAAATTCCCCACGCCCAATGAGTCTGCTGTGGGATCAAAACCAATGTAGGCTTTACACATTCCTTGATTCAACTGATCTTCCGTTCCAGGCATGGCATCGTGCAGCATACCTCTCCACTTCAATTCTTCTACAAAATTTGTTTTCATCGCTTCAAAAATACTCTTTTATAAGCAGGGTATCACACGCTCGAGCTGTATTCCTCTGGACCCTTTGATTAATATGGTTTTTTTTGTGATCGGATTGGACTGCAACCAAGTGACCAACTCTTCTACTGTTTGAAAAAAGAGATGATCATTCTTCCAGATCTCAAATTCTTTCCCCACCAATATTGCAGACAACCCAAGCGCATTGATCAATTCTACCACTCTACCATGCTCTTGAGCGCTGTATTCTCCCATCTCACGCATTTCACCAACAATGGCCAATGTCTCTTGATTCTTAATTGTACTCAAATGAATCAATGCGTGCTCCAAACTGGTTGGATTGGCATTATAAGCATCGATAATCAAATGATTGTTCTCCGTCTCTTTCCATTGAGAGCGCATGTTATCAGGTAAATATTGCCCAATTGCATGGCACGCTTTCTCTAACACAATACCAAAATAATAACCCAATTCCAATGCCGTCTGAATATTGAACACGTTGTATGAACCGGTTAAATGCGAGGTAAATTCAATGTCCTTCTCTGTTGTCTTTAAAAGCAAATCCATCCCATTCACCTTGTCCTTTACTTCAATCTTAAAATGTTGACCAAATGCATCTACTTTCATTCCATCTGTAATCTCTTTCATCCAAGGCAATTCCAAGTTCACAAAAATTTCACCTTGTGTCTTATTCAGATAATCGTACAATTCCTTTTTCCCTCTTTTCACACCGTCTTGACCACCAAACCCTTCCAAATGGGCCTTCCCGATATTGGTTATCAATCCATGTGTTGGCAAAGCGTATAGGCAGTAAGACGCGATTTCCTTTTGATGATTGGCCCCCATTTCAATGATGGCCATTTCTGTGTCCTGGGGTGCAGACAATATGGTCAGCGGTATACCAATGTGATTATTCAAATTACCCTTTGTTGCATGCACCTTGAACTTGGTTGCCAATACATCTCTAACCAATTCCTTGGTGGTCGTCTTCCCATTGCTTCCAGTTATTGCCACCACCGGAAACTTCCAGGTCATGCGGTACATTCTAGCCAATTCTTGCAAAGCCTCTAAGGCGTCTTGAACAATAATACAACAATCGTCCTTAATCCCTCTATCCTCATCACCCACCACCAAACCAGCTCCCTGATCCAAGGCCTTGCTTAAAAAATCGTTTCCGTTGAAGTTCTCACCTTTCAGAGCAAAGAAGATACAACCCGGCGTGATGTTCCTTGAATCTGTTGTGACCAAAGGATGTTCTAGAAAATAAGCAAACAATTCTTTCATCATAATGGAACAAAAATAAAAATCCCCTGACTTGCAGGGGATTTTATTTTCAAAGTTTTCTCAGTCTATTCATCGTCTTCACCTCTTGATCCAATTCCGGTTGGGCTACCCACGCGGGTCATGGCACAACGGAAACCTAAGGTAGACAAAGATCTTCTTTCATCCAAATATCTTCTGGTGCCAGGGATGGTGTAGTAAGCACGGTCTCTCCAGCTACCGCCTTTAATGACACGTGAACGGTTATTCACCAATGTGGTTCTTCCCCAATCATACATTCTGTTCTCATCCTTCTCCTTTTCTACCAAACCGTCCTTAGCGTAAATCGTACTTTGATAGTCACCATCCAAATAATCAATATTATCAGATCTTTGGTAGTTTCTTCTATCGATGTTCTCTTCAACATTCACATTTCTCATCTTCTGATGACCAGAGGTATTGGTAATGTAGTCTGCAATTGCATCACGCAAATCTGGGGCAATCACAGCTTCAGAGCTGGTTACTTCTTCCATCACTTCACCCATTCTTTCTTGGGCTTCATCGTACTTACGCTCCTTTGTCTTTGCCTTGGCATCTTCAACCTTGGTTTTCAAACTCGTCAACAACTGCTGATCTTGAGGAGTTAAATGTTCTTCAAGAATGGCCTGACGCTCATACTTGGTCAAGAAAGAATCAACACCGGCAACATCATAGTAATTTTTGTCATACTTATCTGCGATGGTTCCGTCATTGTTCAACACCTTGGTTTGATAAACATTACCACGGAACGGGCGGAAATCAGATTTGTCTTCAGGAGACAAAGGACGATAGACGTCCAATACCCACTCAGAAACGTTACCCGCCATGTTGTACAAACCGTAATCATTAGGGGGATAAGCATACACAGGTGCTGATATTTCAGCATTGTCATTCAATGCACCCGCAACTCCCATCATATCACCATTGCCTCGAACAAAATTGGCACGAATAGAACCAAAATAAGACCCATCCGTTCCATCATTTCTTACAAAGTGACCATCCCATGGGTATGAACGGCGATCAGTAACCAATTCTTGGAAAGAGTTTCCAATCAATCCCAATGCAGCATATTCCCACTCAGCCTCTGTTGGTAGGCGGTAGTTGGGAAGCATCATGCCATCCTCCATGCGCACACGACGGAAGCCTTTACCATCTTCATTCTTGGCATTCACATCCTTAAGACCAGGAGACTTTTGCTCGCCTTGGTATTGACCAGCATAATAGGTCTGAGTAGTAAAATGCTCATCAGCCGTTTGCGCTGCAGTATTCCATTTCAATATCTTTTCACGTACCAAGATAAACTCGTTTACACGGTCCGTTCTCCATTGACAATAGTCGTTGGCTTGCAACCAATTCACACCCACAACAGGATACTCTTGGTAAGATGGATGGCGCAAATAATAATCTACAAAAGGTTCATTGAACTCCATTTTCTCACGCCAAACCAAAGTATCTGGCAATGCACGGTTGATTAGCTCAGGATATTCATCTCCGTAAACCAATTTCAACCAGGTCAAATAATCCAACCAATATTGGTTGGTTACTTCAGTCTCATCCATGTAAAAAGAAGATACCGTTACACGACGGGCAACATTGTCCCATGCAAACTTCAAATCCTCTTCAACACTACCCATGGTGAAGGTTCCACCCTCAACCAAAACAAGACCGGGTCCAGTCTCTTGTTCTCTGAACTTCATTTTAAAGAATCCACCATTCTCAGGTGTATTATACTCCCATGCCGTAGCACCAGAAGTATTCTTTTTACACGAAGTCATTACTTGTGAGCAAACAAGTAAGAACAAAAGCGCAAAATAAATTGAACGATTTTTCATGATTTCCTATTTATTTATTTCTACCTAAACTCTTAATTAAAACGATGGACAAGCCACTGATCTGAACTTCACTTTCCTTCGAACACAGGGAAAATTGAACACCATAGAAATCTCATGTGATCCCCCAGTGGAAGGTGTAAGCTCAGAAATGGTAATGTCATAACTGTAACCAAAGTTAATATAATCTGTTTTAACACCCAATGTTGTGATGAAGGAATCACGGTAGCTATTGCCAAACATGAAACCTCTAAACCACACACCGGCAACGATGGGGCCTTTGTTAACGTAGGTTCCAAAATTTAATTGTTGAAACTCACCTTGTCTACGATACAAAATGTTGGGGGAGATGTAAGAAGTTTCTCCTTTGAAGGATCTTTTGAATGGCAATAAAGCCCCAATATGTCCGGTAAACTTCATTGGAAGACGGCTAGTACCAACGATTAAAGACTCGTTGGGCTCAGTCAAATGGTGAACAGCGCCACCAAAATAAAGTTTATCTGTGAAACCTACAACGCCTGCAGAAAAATCCATTCCTGACACCTTTCCACCTCTTGGTACATCTGCCGTTTCGTAAATAAATCCTTTTCTTGGATCAATCATATCGCCAAAAGTCAATTTACTCCAGTCCAATGATTTTTGAAAATAAGTAACTTGAAGAGCAGCTTTCATGGCAAACTTTCTTCCGATGGGCTGCTGGTAAGAATAAACACCACTGATGGTGTTGGAGGTTAATGTACTTTGGGCGGCGCGGTCATTCATGAACATCACCCCAATTCCACCTCTTGCTGCATCAACATGCTGATCGTAGGATACCGCACTCGTAACAAATGCACCCGACAAACTGGGCCATTGATTGCGGTAATTCATCACCAAACGGGGACATTTAGCGGATCCCGCAAATGCAGGATTGAGATACATTGGACTGGCATAAAACTGCGTAAACTCAGGATCTTGCGCCTTGAGTGACACAGAAAAGAGCGTGGCCAAAATCACCCCACAAATAACATATATTCTCTTTTTCTTCATTGCGAAATCGAACTAAATCTGTTTCTATCGAATTCACAATAATACAACATTTCTTTAAATTATCAACAATGGGGGCAATATTTCAACTACTTTTTTGTTTAGCCTTGGCGTATTTCCTTTGCACCATGTATCAACGACCAAAATCAATCTTATTATCCCTCATTTTCACCTGGGCATTTTTGTCGGGATTTACCCAAACCCAATCTGAAAAATCCTCGACACTTGAATTGACTTTTGAATGGGATCAAAAACAAGATTGGCCAAAAAACACCTCTTGGCAATTGTGGGAGGATCAGTGGATTCCTTTTATCTGTTTTGATTTACCCCAATCCAACGATCGATTACAAATTCAAGACATTGCATTTGTTCAATGGTCTCCCATAAAAAAACAAAAAGCGCAGTCCATTTCCATTTCAACCGCCAATGAATGGATCTATTCCATTCAACATTTCAAAAACCCCAATGGAAAAATCTCCACCAAACTACTTGTTCATCCTCGAAAAAAAGAAAATGGTCAGTGGGTAGGGATAGATAAAATCCAAATCCAACCCATCTTGTCTGGATCCAATGCCGATTTGCGGGGTGGAAACAGCTATGCGGATCACTCTGTTTTGGCTCAAGGGCAATGGTACCAATTGGCCATCGCAAAAGATGGGGTATACAAAGTGGATAAAAACACATTGGAGAATTTGGGAATCAACTTGAATCAAATCAACCCCCAAAACATCAATCTTTATGGAAATGGCGGACGGATGCTATCGCCCATTAATAGTGACTTCAGGGCCGATGATTTGACCCGACTTCCCATTGCTTTTGTGGGAGAATCTGATGGCGTATTTAATAACAACGACTATTTTCTGTTTTATGGCGAAGGAGCTGACGGTTGGTCTCTCAATCACTCCGCTGCATTGAACAAAAAAAGATGGTTTCCCTCAAAGCACCATTACGCCGATAGTGCATACTACTACATCAGAATTGACGATAGCAACCCACTTCGAATTGTATCCAATGACAACCAACAGGTAACCACTCATGACGTCACACAATTTCAAGATTTTCAATTTGTCGAAAATGAAATAATCAACATTGGGAAGGCAGGAAGAGAATTTTATGGAGAAAACTTTTCCAATGGCTCATTGACATACAACTTCAATTTCCCTAACATGGTTGGTTCATCCATTTTGGAATTTGGAGCTGTTGGAAAATGCTTTGGAGGGGCTGGCCTTATCAAATGCACCATTGCTGGCAACACCAGCAATCATTCCATTTCATCGATTGGTACTTCAAGCACTTCTAACTTTGCCAATGCCACTGGTGGGATCATTCCTTTTTCATCCAGCTCAGCCAATTTGACTGCAAGCTTTACCTTCACCCCATCCAGCGCTGATGATGAGGCTTGGATGGATTTTATTGCCATCAATGCTACCAGACAAATGATCATGACAGGGGGTCAAATGAAGTTGCGAGATACCACGGCAATTGGCCCCAATCAGGTGGCGCGGTACGTTCTAAACAATGCCTCTAGTGTTCACAGTGTATGGAACATCTCTCAACCCAGTCAACCCAACTTGGTTGTATTCAATACCAACAACGGTAATTGTGAATGGCGTTTGGATCATTCTACTTTGCACGAATGTCTGGTAGTGAATAACAATAGTTTTCTCACTCCAGTTGCACGTGGAAAGGTTGACAACCAAGACATTCATGGTTGGTCAAATGTGGACTTGGTTATTGTCACCGCACCGGGTCATTACAGCAACGCACAAGCCTTGGCGGATATACACACTGCAGAAGGAATGGTGGTCAAATTGGTTAAACCTCAGCAGGTGTACCATGAATTCTCGTCAGGGAATCCAGACGTGACTGCCATCCGACAGATGATGAAAATGTTGTACGACAAAGCAAATGGCAATGCTGAACTCCAACCCAAGAATTTACTGCTTTTTGGTGATGGCGCCTATGATACCAACCGGGGGCATCTCATTCAAAAAGGATTTAACGTCATCGTTTACGAATCAGACTACTCCCTATCACCTTTGTCCTCCTATGTCAGTGATGATTATTTTGTGATGTTGACTCCGGATGACAATGCCAGTTCATTGGGTTATTTGGATTGCGGTGTGGGGCGCATTCCTGCAGAAAACATTGAGGAAGGCATGCAGGCCATTGATAAAATCCGAGCGTACTTAGCAAAAGCTAATGAGATTGTCATTCAAGACAACTGCTCAACCAATGATGTTGCCAGCTCAGTTGGTCCATGGAGAAATATACTGACTTTTGTTTCGGACGACCAAGACGGCAATGGCGGTGGATATGAGCAGGTACATTTGAACAGCACAGACTCATTGACACGCATCATTCAGCGGGAGCATCCTGAGTATGACATCAGTAAAATATATCTTGATGCTTATGTGCAGCAATCCACACCTGGGGGTGAAAGATATCCTGATGCCCAAAACGCTATTAAAAACCGAATCAATTCTGGATCATTAATCGTTACTTATATTGGTCACGGCGGAGAAAGAGGTTGGGCGCATGAACGTGTCCTAGATATACCAACCATACAAGGTTTTGACAACCTATATCGTCTACCTGTATTCCTCACTGCGACGTGCGAGCTGGCCCGTTTTGATGACCCAACCTACAAATCAGCTGGAGAACTGTTGGTGCTCAATCCCAATGGCGGTGCCATTGCCATGCTCACCACAACCCGCGTCGTATTTTCAGGTGAAAACTTTGAAATGGACTTGGCGTTTTTTGAACATGCTTTGAATGATGCCAACGATCCGGAACTGACCTTAGGAAAACTGAATATGTTAACCAAAAACGGGGTAAGCGCGGGCAATGATAGCAAGCCCAACTTCAGTCTCCTTGGAGATCCTGCTTTGAAATTAAACTATCCCAAATACGAAATCAAAACAACCAGCATCAATGGGATAGATGTATCCATTTTTACAGATACATTGAAGGCCTTAGAAGAAATCACCATACAAGGGAAAGTACTCAAAAGCAATGGCGAAATTCACGACAATTTCAGCGGTGTTATTTATCCCATTGTGTATGATAAATCATCTTTAATCAACACCCAAAACAACGACGATGGCGTTGTGCAACAATACAAAACCTACAACAAGATTTTATTCAAAGGGAAAGCCTCTGTAACCAACGGTTTATTTGAGTTTCAATTTCCCATGCCCTATGACATCAATTACGCCGTTGACTTTGGACGCATTGCTTATTATGCCAGCTCCGGATTGGAAGATGGACATGGTTATGATATGAACTTCCTCATCGGCGGATCCGCCAATAATGTTGTATTGAATACCACCGGTCCAGAAATCAACATCTACATGAACGATAGTAGTTTTGTTGACGGAGGCACTACACATGCCGACCCCATTCTACTTGCCATCTTACAAGACGAGAATGGAATCAATACGGCAGGGAACGGAATTGGTCATGATATTGTTGGGGTGCTGGATGATCAGACCAATCAACCGATTATTCTGAATGAGTTTTTTGAATCTAACTTGAATACCTACAAAAAAGGGAACGTCCGTTATCCTTTTAACAGCCTAACGGCCGGTAATCATCAATTAAAAATCAAGGCCTGGGATACCCACAACAATTCATCAGAAAAAACCATCGACTTTATTGTCGCTGACAATGAGCAATTGGTCATTGATAAATTGCTCAATTACCCCAATCCATTTACCACCAAAACATCATTTTTCTTTGAGCACAACCAAGCTTGTCAAGATTTAAAAATCACCATTCAGGTGTTTACCGTAAGCGGAAAGTTGGTCAAGACCATTCAGGACATTCAAACCTGCACTGGATTTAGAACAGAGGGCATTGAGTGGAATGGCCGAGACGACTTTGAAGACCCCATAGGCAAGGGCGTTTATGTTTATCGCGTCAGTGTTGAAAATCCCCAAGGACAGCGGGCTGAAAAATTTGAAAAATTGGTGATTCTCCGATGAGTCTTATATTTGAAACGAAATGTTGAAAAAGAAATTAATTTTAGGAAGTGTTTTATTGGCTGCTTGGAGCGGTCAAATGGCGCATGGTCAGTTGATCAGCCAATCAGACAAGGCGCAACAAATTCAATTGAACACCATCACCACAGCTGTTCCTTTTTTGTTAATCGCACCAGATTCTAGATCAGGCGCTCTGGGTGATGCGGGTGTTGCGCTTTCACCTGATGCCAATAGTGTGCATTGGAATATGGCCAAGTTGGCATTTAGTGATAAGCCCATGGAATTTTCTGTTTCGTATTCTCCATGGTTGCGTGCACTGGTGAACGACATGAGTTTGTCTTACATCAGTGGATATAAAAAACTGGATAAGAACCGAGCAATCGGAGGTTCATTGCGCTATTTTTCATTGGGAAGCATTACGTTTACCGGAGAAGATGCACAGACCATTAGAGAGTTTACGCCCAGTGAATTTGGCTTTGACTTGGGATTGAGCCAAAAGTTGAGCAAGCATTTCAGTGTTGGTTTTTGTGGACGATTTGTCAATTCCAATTTAACGGGTGGCATCAATGTGCAAGGAGCTGAAAGCAAGCCGGGCAGAACAGGCGCCGTGGACTTATCTGCACTTTACTCCAAACAAGATGCTCGTTTGTTTGGAAAAAAAATAGGGGTAAATGTGGGAATGAACATTTCCAACATAGGCGCCAAAATGCGCTATACCAACACCGCCAATCGCGATTTTATTCCAACAAATTTGCGCCTAGGTACTGCCATTACCAGTTACATGGATGAATTCAATAAGATTACTTTCACTTTGGACTTCAACAAGCTCTTGGTACCAACACCCCCCATTTATGATTTGGACGGAAACATCATTTCAGGAATGGACCGCAATGTAGGGGTTGCACAAGGCATTATGCAATCCTTTTACGACGCTCCTGGACAGCTGGACGACAACCAACAAATTGTCAAAGGCAGTGTGGGTAGAGAAGAATTGAGAGAGGTCAATTGGGGCGGTGGTTTTGAATACAACTACGCGGAACAATTCGCGGTACGTGCAGGTTACTTCTTTGAAGATTTAACCAAAGGGAACCGTCAATTTATCACCGTTGGTGCTGGATTGAAGTACCAGGTCTTGACCATTGACATGTCTTATTTAATTAGTACCACTCAACAAAATCCATTGGCCAACACTTTGAGATTCTCCCTGCGTTTTGCCATAGGAGATAAAGACAATGGTTCTGAAAACATTGATGAATAATGGACATTAGAGTGGGTTATGGTTACGACATTCATCAAATGGTGGAGGGTCGTGAATTGTGGTTGGGCGGTATTCAATTCGAGCACGAAAAAGGCGCCTTGGGACACAGCGATGCGGATGTTTTGCTACACGCCATTTGCGATGCCATTTTAGGGGCAGCTGGTAAGCGGGACATTGGATTCCAATTCCCAGATACCGATGCCCAATACAAAGGCATTGATTCTAAAAAATTGTTGGCTTCTACCATGCTTAAAATTCAAGAAGACGGTTGGCGCGTTAACAACTTGGACGCCACCATCAATTTGGAGCGACCCAAAATTTTAAAACGCGTAGAAGAAATGAAACAAGTCATTTCTGAGTTGTGTCAAATTACAACTGATTGCGTTTCTATCAAAGCCACCACCAGTGAAAAGTTGGGCTTTGTTGGCGAGGAAAAAGGAATAGAAGCTTCAGCAGTTGTGCTGCTTATGCGTTGATGTTCTGAGAGAAAGTCTCGTCCATTTGAGAGTGCTGCTCATCATCATAAAAGTAGATTTTCAAAAGAGCTGTATCCCGCAAGAAATCAATCTTTCCAATCTCAACACGGTTGATTTTGATCCCTGTTCTCATTTCTAAGTCTGCTTTAAGTTCTTCATGTCTGCCCACTTGAATCAAGTGAATGTTATCGTACAGAATGATCTTCTGGGATTCGTGACGCAACAGCCAAACTTTCTCCAAGCCATAGGTCAGTCCAATGATGGCCATATTGGCAAAGGCCAATTCCACCAATGAAATTTTCTTATTGATTAAAGCATTCATCACCGACATCCCAATGATGATAAATAAGTAAGTCATTTCCTTGATGGGAATGGCATCCGTGCGGTAACGGATAATACCAAATACCGCAAACAACCCCAAAGCAAAACCCATCTCCAACTTGACACTTTCTAACATGAAACACATGAGGAAAATAGAGATACTGAACAACATATAGGTGAACAGAAAATCTTTTCGCTTCGCAATGGGGTAATAGATAAATCGAACAATCAAAGTGATGAAAAACAGATGCACACCCAAACGCAAAAACATCTCCAATAAATCTTCCCAATTGGCCAATTTCATCGCCCCAAGAGGCTTAAAATCCTCTTGTGTTTCCGCAATTGGCATATCGGTAGGTGAAGGCATAGCCTGCAACAAAACATCAAAAAAAGGAAAGCAAAGTTGCTTAATGGTAAATAAAAGTTCCATGGGTCAGTGATTTAATTGTTCTAATTTTTTCTTTAAACATATTGGATTTTTGATCTGTCAATAATGCAATGCCAAGGCAATACTTGCTCATGCTCTCTGGACGAATCAAACGTTTCTTTACCGCTTGTAAAAATACGGAGTGACGATTTTGACGCACTTGCTTGGCCTCAATAATGACCAAATCTGGAATCTCTACCGTGTGGTCATCGACGACAAAACTCAAGTTCAAATCAATCGTGATGCGCTCGGGTAAACTTTGATCCACCAAGGTGATGCGTTCAAAAAGATTCAATAACTTGGGCTCTAGGTGCTCCTCAAAATGACTCGTCTCAAGGATGTAATTTTCATTCTCGAGTGACAAATCTGGCGTTAAACCATCGAGTTTGGTTCTGTCCTTCTCAGTGCGTCCCTTGTTACTTTTGAACTTGACTTCCAAAAACGTCAGATTGCTCTCCACATACATCCGTTTTCTAATCTTCAAACGATTCTGTTTCCCGCTGTGATGACGTCGGTAAAAATAAAAATCAGGGGTGTCATAATACTGTGATTGGTAGTGATTGCTTCTCAAACCATTTATGTCTAAAATTCGGTAATGATGGGCCACCTCAGCAAGAACATCTTCCAATTGACTCACCGAAATCAAATACTTGGTATCTGTGCGGTTCATCAACGCAACATCATCCATCTCCTTCAAAGTAATGGGTTGATAATGGGAAATGATTTCTTGTACGTTTGACAATATCCTCTGGATTTATTTCAAACTTACTGAATTGACACCAATAAAATGGAAAAAATTTAATTTTAACCTAACAATGAAAATCTCATCATCGTTTGAAATCTCCGCGTTCTATTTCTGCTAGAAATCCAATGATTTTGCCTCTCCACTTTTCGATGGCCATATCCAATACATCCCGGTATCGATCACTCTTGGTTTGGCGCTCTTGAATCTGCAACAACTGCTCTCTTGACAGATAGATAGAATTCTCACCGCCTTGCTCTGTTGGAAACAACTGAGCAGCAGAAACTTCACTGTCCAAAGTATAAAACAATTTCTGGCCACTCAGGTCCATGATTTCAGAAGCCAATGTGGTTCCTGTACTTGTGTTAATCAACGACAAACGCAACTGTGCATTAAGATAAACCGATTCTGGATCAAGATATACCTTTATGATCTTATCCTCCTTGCCCTTCCTTTGCATCACCCAATGCGGGATTTTCTCTTGTCCTGAAGTCTTCATTTCCCAAACCAATGGTTCTATGACCAAAAGGGCAGAAGCAGTTTTCAATTCACCCAAAACCACGTCTGCATTTTCTTGAGAATATTGCAAGTTGAGGGCATTGAGTTGTTCCTTGGAAATGCTCTCAAAATGATTGTCATTCAATACTTGAACAAATGGAAATTCACCTTGCGTTAGATAGCTCTCCAAATAGGCCGATAAAAATTTCAAATCAGAAAATTGATCCCTGCCCAACACCCGGGACTGAACGCCAAAATCTTGGAGCTTCTGCACCAACCTGTCTTTCATTCTCTGTTCAGCCATTAGAACCACCCGCATGGAGAAAGCACATCGATCCAAACAATCTTTTCTGATTTTCTCCGCACGTGATTCGTTCTTATCCCATTTCAAAGCCGTGCAAGCATATTGATGCGCTTGCCGATAAAAACCCTCTTCAAAAGCGCTTTCAGCCAGCGCCAGGGCCATCTCAACCTGAGCCAGTCGCTGCATGAGCTTAGCCTCTTGGTGGTTCACATCCATTGCCAACAGTGACTCCGCCACTTGATTGGCTTTGTTCCATTGTTCAGCTTTTCCAAACTGACGCATCTGATCTTCGTACATGCCAATCCACTGGGCCTTGCATTGATTCTTAAACGGCACAACATTGCTTTGAAAAGTCTTGACCAAATCGGGATGCTGCTCAGCATACTTGGCGCTGAATGAAACAAAAGCATCATATTGCGACAATGCATTTTGATAAGAGTCACTGCGATCACAGGCGGATTGCAAAGGGTTAAACTTATGCGTCAAAATGGATTCGGCACACTTATTCATTCCCGCTTTCGCTTCCCAAGCTTGGTGTTCTTTCCACAGCAAGGCATAGCGCTCGTATGCCATTTCATGAAGTCCACTGTCCTCCATCTTCTCTGCTTCCTGCAATCCTTTTTTCAAAGCACAACCGGACAGCATCAAAACGAAAAGTAAGCAGTTAAAATAAATGGTTGCTCTTGACATCATGGTGTAGGTTGGAGGACAAAAATAAGCATCTCTTGTTTTTTACTCCATTCTCTTCTTCAACAACACCTCAAAATACTGATTTTTTTTACTAGAATAGGCTGACGTTTGACAAATCAATGACAAAAGAAACGCACTCCAAACCGACATTTGCGTCTGTGAGAAAGGTTCAAGTCATCAGCGTCAACCACCATCAGTTTCCATTGGAAACCATTGGTCAATTTCATCTGAACGATGAATATCGTTTGAAGGCGCTGCAAGAAATGAAAAAAATAACCGGTTGTGATGAGGTCATGTATGTGGCCACCTGCAATCGTGTAGAGTGGATTTTTACCTTGGATCATTTTGTATGTCCAGGATTGAGTCAACAAGTATTGCAATTGTTTTGTAAAGATACCGATTCGGATTTTTTAAAATCTGTTGCCAATCAATGTACACGATTGGAAGGCGAAGATGCGGCTGAGCACCTGTTGCGCACTGCAGGAAGTTTGAACTCTGCGGTTATTGGAGAAACGGAAATCCTTGGACAAATGCGCACAGCCTATGAGCACAGTGCCAAAGCAGGCTTGGCTGGAGAGGCATTGCGCATTGCAATGAAACAGTGCATCAAATCAGCCAAGCAAATTTTCACTGAAACCGATTTGCGCAGAAAACCGGTTTCCATTGTTTCCATTGCATGGAATGCATTCTTGGAAAAAGGTTTCCGCAAAGATGCGAACATCGCTCTAGTTGGCGCTGGACAAATCATTTCCAACTTTGCCAAGTTCTTGGCAGAAAACGGATACCGAAACATCACTGTTTTTAACCGCTCGAAAGAAAGTGCTCAAAAAATTGTTGACCTTTTTGACAACGGAAAATTGCAGTCCTTGACTGGATTGAATCATGAATTAGAGCAGCATGCCGTTTGGGTGGTCTGCACCGGCGCAACGGAATACATCATCACAGAAGAGATAATTGCTCACATGAGCAAGAAAACCAAAATGGTTATCGACTTAGCCATGCCGGGGAATGTTCATCCTGCAGTGCAAGCCAAAGAAGGCATTGCCTTTTTTGACATGAACAACATCCAGCAAATCACCAATGAAAATCTAGCCTTTCGTCAAATGGCATTGGATCAATGCGAGCCCATCATCCTTCAGGGAATGATGGAATACAAGGGGCTGGTTCAAGAAAGGAAAATAGAATTGGCCATGCAGAATATTCCGCTCACCATCAAGGAAATCAGAGAGACTGCCTTGGGCAGTGTTTTCCAAAAAGACCTTATGGATTTGGATGAAAATGCCAAAGATGTTTTGGAAAAAATCTTGGACTACATGGAAAAGAAATACATCTCTGTCCCCATGAAAATGGCCAAAGCAGTGATGATGGAACAACACCAGAAAAATTAATCATGTCTCGCAAAATTATTATTGGGTCCAGAGGAAGTGAATTGGCACTATGGCAAGCCCATTTCACGCAATCATTATTGGATAGTTTGGGGGTTCCCAATGAACTCAAAATCATCACCACAAAAGGCGACCAAATACAACACCTCAGCTTTGATAAAATTGAGGGTAAGGGTTTCTTCACCAAGGAAATTGAGCAGGCATTGATGGACCATGAAATTGATATCGCCGTCCATTCTCACAAGGATTTGGAAACAGCTCCACATCCCCACTTGATCATCGGTGCTGTAAGCCACAGGGCTGACCCCAGAGATATTTTGATTACAAACAAAAATTGCATCGAAGAACAACTGAATTTACAGCTAAAAAAGAACATACGTGTTGGAACATCTTCCATCCGACGAAAGACGCAGTTGCTCAATATTCGTCCTGACTTGACAACGATAGATATACGGGGAAACGTCCCCACACGCATTCAAAAATTAAGAGACGGACAATGTGATGCATTAATGCTTGCCGCAGCCGGGGTCACCCGATTAAACATTGATCTATCTGAATTTCATGTTCAACTTTTAGATCCTACCAGTTTTATTCCCGCACCTGCGCAGGGCGTATTGGGATGGCAATGTAGAAAAGTGGATGATGAAATCCTATCATTGTTGCAACAACTGAACAACCAAGAAGTAACCGATGCCATTCACATCGAAAGAACATTGCTCCAAAAATTGGAAGGCGGATGTCAACTTCCTTTGGGTGTTTATTGCACCCGTGAGGCGGAGCAATGGATGGTCAATGTGGCTTTTGCCACTGGTTTAAATCATCCCGTTCTACAATTCAATTACACCCATGCTGAGGCAGCCATGTGCAT
>CAMCTV010000025.1 GCA_945878635.1 Chryseobacterium gleum
CAAAGATCATTGCCTGCCCCCTTAGACTCCACATGAAGTTGGGTTAAGGCAATATCTCCCATGGGACGATGGTAGGAAGCTCCCATGTAAAAATAACCATGATCCTTTGTTCTGTATTCAAATCCCAAATTGGCAGTAGCAGCCAACATAGCCCAACGCGTGCGAAATGTTTTGGCATAGGCGTCAATGTACAAACTGTCTTTCATTACCGACCCCGTTTTGTACAAATTACTGGGATAAAAATCCAAAGCCACTCCACCGCTACCATTGATAAACCATTTTGGACTCAACTGCACATAAATCAATGCTTGAACAGGGATTTCATATCCAACCATTTTATACTTTAATACATCCTTTACCTGATAGCGTTGACTGAAAAATTGCAGTTCAAAATTTCTTTGAACCATGGAAATTCCTGACTCAATACTCCACATGTCATTGATGCCTTTTCTAATGACTACTCCGGTATTCCAACCCAATTTTTGTGACAACGTAGCATCCAAAGAATCCCCAACAAAACGCTGTGGGCCACTTTCAAAAAACTTACTGGCAAACATGGGTTTTAATTGCAAACCCAAAGTTGTTTGACCCTTTTGTGCCATCAGCGACAACTGCAACAACCAAAAGGATATTAGAAAAAAAAATTTAGCCTTCATCAGACATGCGCCAAGTGGTCAAGTATTCCAATGGTTTGCGATGGGACTTGAATTCACCCTCTTCTTTGAGATAACCGAGATAAAAGAATCCCAAACATGTTACTCCTTCTGACAATTGAAGGAAATCTCTCATAGCAGGATTTTGAATGACCGATGGTGTAGCCCAAAAACCTGCAAGTCCATAAGCGGTGGCTGTCAGATGCAGATTTTGCACAGCAGCACCCATTGCGGCCACCTCCTCCCACTCAGGAACCTTTTGTGCGGGATCTCTGTGCATATTGACAGCAATGACAACGGAAGCTGTCAAAATCCTATCCTTCATTCGCTGCACCTTATGCAGATTAATGTCCTTGGGATCTTTTGCATTGGTTGCGCAGAAAAAAGCCAACTCAGCCAATTCCATTTTGGATTCATCGTTCATGACAACAAAACGCCAAGGTTGAGTAAGTCCATGATTGGGCGCCCAACAGGCATTGGTCAGCATCAACTCTACTTGTTCACGGTGCACTTTTCTTGAACCAAAATGTTCAGGAGCTATGGACCTTCTATTGCGGATGAGCTCGGTGACCTCACTTAAATTGTACTTCATAATTGAATTTCAAAACTACATGCAAATCAGGAAACAATTACATTTGTTGACTGTAAAAAACAATGACAAAGAATATATTAATCACCGGTGGAGGATCTGGAATGGGTCGAGCCACTGCAATAGTTTTATCACAAAATTTAGATTACCGCATCATCTTGGTGGGTCGTGATAAAGCCAAACTTTCAGATACCTTGACTATGATGAATAAGCACAATCCGCATATCATCATGGCCATGGACATCAGAGATACAAGTGCCTGGGAGGAACATTTGAATAGCCATGGATTGACTTCACTTTTTGCTGTATTTGCCAACGCAGGTGTAGGCGGAGAAAATGAATTTGGTGCAGGCGATCGTTGGAAAGAAATCATCAGCACCAATTTGGATGGAACCTATTACACCATTCAATATTGCCTTCCTTTGCTTAGAAATTCAGATACAACTTTCAAACACATCTTAATCACTTCATCGTGTTTGGCGCGTTTTGGCGTTCCCCGATACACCGCTTACTGCACCGCCAAAACAGGGCTTTTGGGATTGATGCGCTCATTGGCCGTTGAGCTGGGCCATGAGAGAATACTGGTCAACGCATTAAACCCTGGATGGGTAGAAACAGACATGGCTGTGGCAGGTGTAGAAAAATTGGCATTGGCCAATGGTCGCTCATTAACTGAAGAAATGAAGATTCAGCAATCCATTGTTCCTTTGCAACGATTCAGTCAACCGGAGGAAATTGCGCATTTTGTAGATTTTCTTTTTTCCGAAAAGCAGACATCCATAACGGGTCAGGCCCTGGACATCAACAATGGATCTTTCATGATATGAAAAAGATTTCTCACCTTTTGTTTCTGTTGGTTTTGGCCTATCCGTCAATGGGGCAATACAGCAACGATACCATTGCACTATCAAAAATTTATGAAGAGGTATTACTGCATGGAACATGCTATGATGAGTTGAATCATTTGTGTAAAAAAATAGGACACCGCGTAGCGGGCTCAACTTCTGCTCAAAACGCAATAGATTGGGGTAAAAAGCGATTGCTGGAGTTGGGTGCGGACACCAGTTATTTAATGCCCGTTGAAGTTCCAAAGTGGTCAAGAGGAAACCAGGAATATGGAAAAGTTCACTTCAAAAATGGTCATGAAATACAATTTCCCGTGGCCGCATTGGGAGGTTCAGTAGCCAGCACATTGAGGGGGAAAATTGTTATGGTTGGAAGTGTTCAAGAATTGGAGAGCATGGATGCCAAAAAAATTTCAGGGAAAATTGTATTCATTAACAAACCATTGGATGCCGCTTTGATCAACACAGGTGCAGCTTATGGCAATGGAGGAGAAACCAGGTGGCGGGGACCCAAATTGGCAGAAAGCAAGGGAGCCATTGGTTGTCTTACCCGATCACTTACTTTGGCAGATGATCAATTCCCACATACGGGAGCTACGGAGGCTACCAGTATTCCAGCAGCAGCATTGAGCGCCTACCACAGCAAATGGCTGAGTGATGAAATCAAGACCAATGCAGACGTTGAATTTGAATACCACTTGGAGTGCAGCAATGGCGGCAGAATCCAACAGGCCAATGTCATCGCGGAGATAAAAGGAAGCGTGTTTCCCAATGAAATTATCACCATTGGCGGACACTTGGACTCTTGGGATATAGGAGAAGGAGCACATGATGATGGAACAGGATGCGTTCAAAGCATGGAGGTTATACGTACACTCCGCGCGCTTGGATACCAGCCCAAAAGAACCATCCGCGTTGTATTGTTTATCAACGAGGAGTTTGGAAACGATGGAGGAATCACGTATGCAAAAAAGACGGTAGAACAAGGAGATCGTCATTTGGCGGCCATAGAAAGTGATGGTGGTGGATTCAGTCCCAGAGGATTTAGCACACAAGCTCCGGAAGCACGGTATGAAGAGTGGATGAAATGGCTACCGCTATTTGAGCCCTACAATCTTCACTCTTTCAAGCGGGGTTGGAGCGGGGTAGACATTGGTCCATTGAAAAATGATGAAGTGGCTTTATTTGCTTTGAGTGTGGACAACCAAAGGTATTTTGACTATCACCACACAGCCAACGATGTATTTGAAAATGTCAATAAGCGAGAATTACAATTGGGTGCTGCATCCATGACCGCCTTGGTCTATTTGATTGATCAACATTTTTCACCGCTTCCTTAATCACTTCCTCATTTGCGCATGCCAAGACTGTGCAAAAGATTTAATAAGCTGGTCCATCTGATTGAACTCGCTAATGGTACTATCTACTATTAGGGTTTGATCATGAACCGCATTTGCTTTGCGCAAAGCCCAAAACTGACTCAATTTGGACATTGACCAATCCTGGTTTTCGGTCTGGAACATCACCCAGTTGCGGTCCAACAAATCCACACCCCATTTGGCGGATAAACCCCTCACCCAGGCCACACTTTTGTCAATGCTACATCCGGAAACACCTTCAAATTCATTTCCGGCAACCATCAAAATGCACCTACCCTCTATCAACCAAACATCAGCAGCGTTGGGCTTTCCGTGTGTGTTCCACTGCAAAAGAAAATCTTTCTTTGACTGCTGAAAATAATCCACCTCATCTGCTAACAATGGTCGAGGTATCCAATAGAACCACAATTTTGCATTGTTAGGAAAATGCTCGATTTCTTTTTGAATCTTGATCATGCTGAAATAAATTGTAAATAAAAAACAGGACAAAAAGGGATGGTGATTGAAGTATCATCCAAATCTTTCTTGTAATGGCAAAGATGGCATCAGATGAAACAACATGAGAAATAAAATACATTAACAAAACAAGAACCATTAAAACCAAATAATAATAACCAATCCAAAGTCGGCGAATAGATAAAACAGAAAAACACAGCGGGAGCATCAACCATTCCAACAAGGCAAAACAAAAAGTGAAAAAAACAGGAATAACCCATTTCATTGTTGTCCAAAAAGACAAAGATTTTTCATACATCCAATGAAAGTCTGAATGGGTATGAAAAAAAGAAAAAGGAAGATTTTGTTCATCTTGTGTTTTAAATGAAATCCGTTTGTTTACGCTTAAATTCTCCCAATCAGGGTGGGCATTTCGAAGGTGAATCTGATAGTTGCAATTTACTTTGCTCCAATCATTGCACCAGATAAGGATACAGGAAAAAAGAACAAATATCAAGCGCCACCTGATCATTGAGCGCTCCATTTTTTTATACCCAACCACCATAAAAAAATCACAAAACCATACACCAATATGGAAAACGTGTAATCATGATTGAACGCCAGAGATTGAGGATAATATTTGGTGATGATGGCCAGACTTACGATTCTGATCACATTCACCCCTTCAATGGCCAAAATCAGCAGCGGTAGCACGGAAAACTTCCATGATTTTTTAAGCGGCAGAAAAATCCATACACTTAAAAATACCCAAACCACCATCCAACCATCGCAATTTGGGGACACCCAGACACCAACACTATTCTCAATTTGTATGGTATAGAAAAAAGATGTTTGGTGAGCAGTAGTAACGAATCCTAAAACCTGTATTACCCATTCAGATACCACGACCAATGAGTGAATAAGGTACTCATCAATTTTTGTTTTGGGCAATAAAAAAGACTCGTAAATCACGAGTCCGAAAAGATAAAAGGCCAAAACGGAAAAAATGAACTTTAACAGAACATTGTCCCATTTCATCTCTGTTGATTGCGTTTTTCTTTGAGCCATTTGGCTCCTCCCAGTGCAATACCGGATGCCAAAAGTATACCAACACCACCATCTATTGGAATAGGACAGGGTCCAAATTCACCTCCACAAGGCAATTCTCCACCGCCTGGATCTGGCATAGCAAATGCAACCGCCGACAAGGTCAGAAATAGCAAAGTTAAAAGTTTAATTTTCATCTTGTTATTAACGTTAAACATACAAATATAAGAAAGTCAGAAAATCCCACATCATTTGGTTGATATATTATCACACAATTCCAAGAATTGAGGCAAATACTTTTGCATATTGCATACTTATAAAAAAGAATGAGCAAAGCAGGAAAATCTGGTTTTTTAGATGCTGAAGATTTAATCCCAGTTATTAAATTCATCAACAAGAACTGGATTCTTATTCCTATTTTTTGCTCCGTTTCCTTTGTTATTGCTTACTTCTACAGCAATAGAATGCCCGATATATATGGTGCCAAAGCAGAAATCTTGTTAAAGTCCAATGAAACCTACAACTACCAGAGTAAACTTTATTCCAATCTAGGATATTACTCAGTTATTCAAGATATCGCCAATCAAAAAAGGGTTATCGCCTCCAAAGATTTAATCGGAAGAGTAATTGATAAGCTCGATTTTAACCTGAGCTATTACATTGTTGGTCGTATTAAAACTGCTCAAGTTTCCAACTTTGGATCAATGAACATCATTTGTGATTGGAGAAATTTCAATCCTCGAATGCGGAATATGCCGTTTTTTATCAAAGTCATTGATGAAAAAAGATACCAGCTTTCATTTGATGCACGCGGCGTTAAGTTTTTCAAAGAATGCGAGTTTAATAAACCTGTTAAAGATGGACAGATCCAGCTTCAGGTAGATTTGGCCAAAGGAATCAATGCAGAAGAATTTGAGTTGATCAAAGAGCAGACTTACAAATTTATTGTCCACACCCGTGACCAATTGATCAGCAAATACGCTTCGGCTGTTTCAGTAGCCAACAATAATTACTCCAGTATTCTGACCTTATCTATCAATGATGGATTGGCCGAGAATGCGCAACAATTCTTGGACACCCTCACCAAAGAATACATTCACCAGACGATTGAAAATCAAATTGAAATCAACGAAAACACGTTGCGTTTCATTGATAAACAAATCAGTCAAATGACGCACATCATTGATTCATTAGAGCTCATACTTGACTCTTATTCTGATGACAATGAAATTGTGGATTTGTCGCAGAAGGAACAAAACGCCTTTAATCAACTTTCAAAAACGCAAGAGGATTTGGCTGAGATTGAAATTCAAATCAATAGCATCGAAAAGATCCAGTCTTCCTTTGGAGACATCAATTCAACGGATTTGATTCCATCCATATTTGCGACAACTTATCAGGATGGCAATCTTCAAAACATGATTAATAAAGTTTTGGAGTTAAAGCAACGCAGGCACAACTTTTTGATGGATGTCACACCACAAGACTCCAGGATTATCCGGATTGACAATGAATTGAACGGTTTAACCATGAACATCAATCAGTACATCTCTGATTTAAAGAAAATGATATTGGTCAAAAAAACAGACTTTTACACCCAAATCTCCGCATTGGAAAAAGTGCTAAAAAACATTCCGAAAAGCAAAAGAGAAATGTTGGGCATTGAGCGCAAATTAACGGTGAATGAAAATCTATACAACTTCCTTTTGGAAAAGCGTGCGAGTACAATTATCGCCCGAGCTGGAATTGTCCCTGAAACCAATGTTGTAGAAAAGGCGCGTTCTTTGGGTGTTATTGGTCCAGATCGACAGAAGTACATCTACATCAGTTTTGGGGTTGGTTTTGTTTTGTCCTTGATTGTCGGATTCTTGAGAACAATGTTTTTTGAAAGAATTGAAAATACCAAAGAGCTCAAAGTAGCAACAAGACTTCCTGTTATTGGTGGGGTACCCTTTTATGATCAAGCCAATGATTTTCCCATTTCAATCGTTAAGACACCCAGAAGCAACATTAGTGAATCATTCCGATCCATCAGAACCAATTTGCAATTTATTCTTGGTGGAGAGGGAAGCAAAGTCATTCTGGTCAGCTCTCTTCATCCTGGAGAAGGTAAAACCTTTGTCACGGTAAACATCGCCGCAACCCTTGCAAAGGCTGATAAGAAGGTTATCATCCTTGACTTTGACTTGCACAAACCTAGGATACACAAGGTTTTTGGGCTATCTAAAATGGATGGTGTATCCAACTATTTGGTGGGACAAAAACATTGGAAGGAAACTCTCTTTCACCATGAAATCAAAAACCTAGACTTCGTTCTCTCTGGTCCCATTCCGCCTAACGCTTCTGAATTGGTATTGTCTAAAAAAATTGATGTTCTTTTAGAAGAGCTCAAAGCGGAGTACGACTACATATTAATAGATACACCGCCACTTGCTTTGATCAGTGACGCCTTGGTATTGATGAACAAAGTGAGCCTCAGCTTTTGTGTTTTGAATACACAAAAAGCCACCAAGCAAGGCGTGCGCTTTTTGGAGGAAACCTTTACCCAAAACGACATTTCACACGTCTCATTGCTTCTGAACAACATCAAACAAAACCGTTGGAGATATTATTACGCCAAATACGCTTACAAATACGGATATGGCTACGTCTACGGTTATGGATATGGCTACGGCGATGGATACAGATATGGTTATTCGGAATATGCAGATAACGAAGACGAAAAAAGAACATAACATTAAGAAACACAACCATGATAAACAGAAAAGAATTTAGAAAATTTGCTACATCGTCCCATAATATCACGGGGACCGCAGTAGACGATGTAATCTCACACATGTATGGACCTGAGATGATGACACGCACCGTGATTGAAGAAAGAAATATGCCCTTCCGAGAGGTAGACGTGTTTTCTCGTTTGATGGCGGATCGCATTATTTTCTTGGGAACTGAAATTGATGACTATATCGCCAATATCATTCAAGCTCAATTGTTGTTTCTCGAAAATACGGATCACAGCAAAGACATTCAAATCTACATCAACTCCCCTGGTGGTAGTGTTTATGCTGGTTTAGGCATTTATGATACCATGCAATACATCAAGCCTGATGTTGCCACCATTTGCACCGGTATGGCTGCATCCATGGGTGCTGTTTTGCTTTGCTCCGGACAAGCGGGAAAGCGCACAGGTCTAAAACACAGTCGTGTAATGATTCACCAACCTTTGGGAGGTGCCAGAGGTCAAGCTTCCGATATTGAGATTACTGCTAGAGAGATTCAAAAATTGAAAAAGGAATTGTACGATATCATTGCCATCCATAGTGGAAAGTCTTATGATCAAGTATGGGCCGACAGTGACCGTGATTATTGGATGATAGCTCAAGAAGCCAAGGAATACGGAATGATTGATGAAGTTCTTGAAAGGAAAAACGGATAATTCAAACATTCATTGCTTTTAAAGGGTCACCACAAGTGGCCCTTTTTTATCTTCGCTCGGATGCCCACTTTTGCTGACATCATATTGCCCCTTGCCATTCCCAATGCGCTCACGTATGAAGTGCCCGAAGAATTTGCGCCCTATCTCCTTCCTGGAATGCGGGTGGTTGTGCCATTGGGTAAAAACAAAAGATATGTTGGGATAGTCATCGCCATGCATGAAGAGGTACCATCAGCGTATGATCCAAAATGTATCGAATCGCTTATTGACGAATACCCCATTGTTACCGAAAAGCAAATAAAACTTTGGTTTTGGGTAGCAGATTATTACCTGTGTCATATCGGTGAAGTGATGCAATCCGCATTGCCTCCGGGATTAAAGTTTGATGAAGAAACAACCTATGTCATTGCCGATGACGTGGCATTAAATGACAACATTTCACCGCTTGAACAAGAGATCATAGCTGAGTTGGCAGCAAATGGAAGTCAATCTTGGGAGGAGTTGAATAAAAAAATAAGAAGCACCCATTTTTCCGCGGCTCTTCAGCAACTGCTGAAAAAGAAACTTTTGCTCCCGCAACAGGAAGTGAAGAAAAGATTCAAACCGAAAACGATTGATGTTGTTGTATTCCAAGATCCTTACCACCAAATAGAAGCGTGCATTCCAATATTGCAAGAACTAGAAAAGGGCGCAAAAAAACAATATCAACTGCTTCAATTCTTGGTCACAAAAGCTAACAATGAAGCTGCTTGGGAAGGAAACAAAAGAGAAATTCTACAAGAATCGAATTGTCATCTAAGTCAACTCAATGCATTAATAGAAAAAGGAATTGTCCTGATTAAAAAGAAGAACATTGACCGCATTCTAGAAGGGCTCATTGCACCCAGTAGCCTCCCCACATTGAATGAAGCACAACAGACGGCTCTGCTTTCCATCCAAGATCAATGGAAGCAAAAGCCCATCGTTTTGCTCAACGGAATAACAGGAAGTGGAAAAACGGCGGTGTATGCGCATTTGATTGAAGAGCAGCTGCAAAAGGGAAAGCAAGTGCTTTTTTTGCTCCCTGAGATTGCATTGACCACACAGATCGTTCAGCGATTAAAAGCCTTATTTGGAATACGTGCAGGAGTATATCACAGTGGCTACAGTGGAAATGAGCGCGCTGAAATTTGGAGCAAAATCATTACCCATCAACCTGGTGAGTACGATATCATTATCGGTGCAAGAAGTGCCATTTTTCTTCCCTTTGAAAGATTGGGACTCATCATTGTGGATGAAGAGCATGACGCCAGTTACAAGCAGCAAGATCCAGCACCTCGCTACCACGGAAGGGATGCCGCAATAGTCCTTTCCCAATTTCACCAATGTCCCATATTATTGGGTAGTGCTACTCCATCCTTAGAGAGCTACAAAAACGCTGACAGCGGCAGATACGGTTACGTAGAATTGACGACTAGATTTGGTACTGCCGCTCTTCCTAAGATAGAACTCATCAACCTGTTGGAGGCTCGACAAAAAGACCAAATGCAAGACTCCTTCAGTCAGCACTTAATCCAAAACATTGGCGTTGCATTAAATAACAATCATCAAGTTATCCTATTTCAAAACAGAAGAGGCTATACACCCCAATGGCAATGCCAAACCTGCGGACAAATCACCAAATGCACCCGATGTGATGTCAGCCTAACCTATCACAAAAAGGACCATCATTTGGAGTGCCACTATTGCGGATACAAGACCATACCGCCCAAGCAATGCGGCACTTGTCATTCGTCAGATCTAAAAATGCTGGGTTCCGGAACAGAAAAAATAGAGGAAGAAATAACCACTATTTTTCCGGATAAGATTGTTCAACGTTTGGATGGAGATACCACCCGAAACAAGAACAGCCAAGCTGAAATTGTGGAAAGGGTGATGGATGGAGAGATTGATATCTTGGTTGGTACACAAATGGTCACCAAAGGATTGGATTTTGAAAATGTCACATTGGTTGGGGTGATACACGCTGACAGACTATTGGCCTTTCCTGACTTCCGAGCCATTGAAAGGACATTTCAATTGCTCACCCAAGTAGCAGGAAGAGCGGGAAGGAGCAAGGCAGAAGGAAAAGTTTTGATACAAACTACCCAACCTGAGCATTGGATCTATCCATTGGTGATTGAAAACAATTACATAGAGTTTTATAAAAAGGAAAGCACCGAAAGATTTCATTTCGGCTATCCCCCGTATGTGCGTTTGGTAAAATTGACATTGAAGAACAAAAAGGAAGAAGAAATAGAAGAAACAGCCCAATACCTTGCTCAGCGTTTGCATGAGATTTTCAAAGAAGGTGTTTTGGGACCAGAAAAGCCCTTTGTTTCTAAAATCAACAACTACCATCTTCGCATTTTCACCATTAAGCTGGGCATGAATAAGGAATTGGTGGATAATAAATTGAAGATCTACAAACTGGTCCAGACAATGAAGGTTACACCACCTCACAACCGCACCAGAGTAAATATCGATGTTGACCCGCAATAGGCGCTTACATTAGTATCTTTGCTATCCAATTTTGATTATGAAAAATGTAAACTGTTCCTTTTGCGGAAGAAAAGAAGATGAAGTAAAAATGCTCATTGCAGGATTGCATGGACACATTTGCAATGATTGTGCTCAGCAAGCACATCGCATCATCGCGGAGGACGTGAAAGAGGAAAAAACGGAAAAGCCCGTTGCCTTTAAAAACTACAAGCCAACGGAAATCAAAAAACATTTGGACGAGTACATCATTGGACAAGAAGATGCAAAAAAAGTTCTGAGTGTTGCCGTTTACAACCACTACAAAAGGTTGTCACAAAAAGCAACCAAATCCAAAGCTGATGAAATTGAAATTGAAAAATCAAATGTCATTTTAGTAGGAGAAACAGGCACGGGAAAAACGCTATTGGCCAAGACCATTGCTAAAATATTGAACGTACCATTTGCCATTGCCGATGCGACAGTGCTTACTGAGGCGGGATATGTCGGAGAGGACGTCGAAAGTATACTTTCTAAGCTGTTGCAAAATGCGGACTTTGATGTTCAGCGTGCAGAGCGTGGCATTGTTTTCATAGATGAGATAGACAAAATTGCGAGAAAGAGCGATAATCCAAGTATCACCAGAGATGTCAGCGGAGAAGGCGTACAGCAAGGATTATTAAAATTGTTAGAAGGCAGCACAGTTGGTGTTCCTCCACAAGGAGGAAGAAAGCATCCCGAGCAAAAATTGGTACAGATTGACACCAAAAACATTTTGTTCATTTGCGGTGGTGCTTTTGATGGTATTGATAAAATGATTGCCCGACGCATCAATACAACAGCTATTGGTTTTAGCAATGGGACGAAAGCCAAAGACAGTCATCACTTTTTAAAATACATTACTCCATTGGATTTAAAAACCTTTGGTTTGATTCCAGAATTGATTGGTCGTTTCCCTGTTTTAAGTTACCTGGAGCCCCTAGATGCAGAGGCATTGAGAAGAATCTTGACAGAGCCTAAGAATGCCTTAATCAAACAATACGTCAAATTGTTTGAAATGGATGGAATCAGAATTTCGTTTGATAAAAAAGCCATTGATTTCATAGTAGAAAAAGCATTGGAATATAAACTAGGAGCAAGAGGATTGCGTTCTATTTGTGAAGCCATCATGAATGACATGATGTTTGAATTGCCCTCCAAGCCTGATGAAAAGGAAGTAAAGGTGAATGTTGATTATGCCAAGAGGCAATTTGCCAAGTCGGGCTTATTGGATAATGCGGCATAAATTACACTTTGTAATATAAAACAAACTGTTTTCATCAACAACAAAAAAGCCCTTCCATTGGAAGGGCTTTTGCATCTAATATGATTTTCTTACTTACTCACCACCATTCTCATGGTTTTCAATTCTCCGTTCTGTATCATCTCAACCATGTATACACCATCAGCCAAAGTTTGACCAAAATCCAAAGTAGTATTCATTGATCCTTCCACTAAATAACGGTTGTTGTAAACCTCACGACCTGTAGCATCTGTCACTTTCAAGTTCAAAGAACCATCCATTCCGTTGATGCTGAAGTTCACTGTTTGTCCATTGTTGGGGTTGGGATAAATGGTAGTGTTAACACCGTTCTCCGAACGCTCATACATATTTACCTCTTCATCGACGGTTGGCATACCAGCTGCTCCCAAAGTTTTTACGCACTGAATTGTTCCATAAGATGTTTGAGTTATTCCATCAACATGCTTAGAGGCAATTCGAACATCATAGCGCTGACCATTGGCCAAAGCAGGAACTGAATTCAACATCAATATTCTTGAACCTCCCACTGGACCTTGAACATCCATTGGCAATGATGTCATTGGATAAACCAGAGACATCTCCCAAACATAGCGGGTAGTTCCACATACTGAACGGTTGGTAGCAATGGATGATGTTGTTGACTTAAAACCTGCTGCGCATCGGTCGGTTGTTCTAACATTCAAATCCGCTTCGCTCGCCATTTGGAAACTGGCAGCAGCATTGGCGCGTGCTGTGGCCGGGGTAACCGTTCCAAAAGCATCTGGCAAGTTGTACAATACATCAATAGTAACATAAACGGTTTGGTTGATGCCGCTTAAATTGGCTGGAGCAACCTTACCCAATTGACAGATGGTTGAAGCCACTGTACTTGTTACAGGGATAGCATATGACCAAGTTGGGTTTCCTGAGATATCATTGCTTGACCAACGATTGATGGTATAACCTGCAGAGTTGGGTCTAAATTTCACTTTGAAGTTTTGACATGCGCTTGTGAACGTGTTGGTGCCATTGGTATACAAAGCAATGTCCGTTGTAGAAGCGTTCAAGTTGGACAAAGTCAAACTTACGCTACCTGCAGTGTTGTTGTTGTTTCTCACACACAAGTAGTAAACATCACCTACAATCAATTGATCGTAAATCAAAGTCTCACTACCACCATCCGCTGCAGCGCCTGTACTTCCTGGATGCACGTCATTTTCAGAAACAAGAGGAATCAATTGAACCGTTGCATCAGTAGGCGTTTCATACAAACTCAGGTCGTTGTCATCAGCTACCAAAGAGCTACCTGTGACAGCTATTCTCATGGCGTTTGAAGCAGCGGTAAAACTGAACCATTTGTCCAAGCCCAATCCAGGAGATTGAACCGTGTTGGTTCCTGTGGCCAAGTTAACGGTCTGTGAAGATTGAGCGCCTGTTCCAAATTGACCAATATTAAGCACAGATACAGACGCAGTAAATCCCGAGTTGGGACAATTCAAATCTGAACCTGAACAGTCTTCATCAATTCCGTTGCCACATACCTCAGTTCCGCCAGGATAAGCCGAAGAAAATACATCGTCACAATCAGTGTTGTTGGTAACATAAGTAGCACCTGGTGATTGACATGCGTTGGTGGCTGTGCCTGAACCATATGTATCACCGTCAACATCGTTGTAATAGTTGACAAAAGATAATCCATTGTCTGCACCACCCGTACAATCGTTATCCAAACCATCGCAGCTTTCTGAAGCTGCTGGATTGATAGCAACTGCAGCATCGTCACAATCTGTATTGTTTGTTACGTATGTAGCACCTGGTGATTGGCATGCGTTGGTGGCTGTGCCTGAACCGTATGTATCACCATCAACATCGTTGTAATAGTCGACAAAAGTTAATCCATTGTCTGCTGTTCCGTTACAATCATTGTCCAAACCGTCACAGATTTCTGAAGCGCCTGGATTAGCAGCAGCTAAAGCATCATTACAATCTGTTGAGTTGCTCACATAACCATAAGGCTGGGTGCAATAGCTTAACGTGCTTGAAGAAAGACCGTAACCATCTCCATCCACATCGGCGTACCAAGTAGAAGGTGTACATGGTGCAAAAGCAATTGAACGAATGGCTGTATTGGTGGCTTGCGTGACCAAAGTTGTTAACGTAGGGTTTGCAGTTCCATTGTCATCAAACACAACTACTTTTGTCGTTGAACTTGTTGTGGATACTGCATAAACTTTGGGTTGTGCTCCAGCATAAAAATCAACGGCTACACCACGTGCTCCTGTGCTAGTGCCCATAGAAACCGTGTAAGCCAGTGACCAAGTCCCAGCGTTATTGATCCATTTTTGTATACCACCGCTACCATTGGTTCTGTCATCTGCAATGTAGCAGGTATTTCCATCCAAACTAAATTGATAGGCATAAGGACTAGCGCCCGTTCCTGTTGAAATCAAACTAGTAGCAACTATCCCTGATGCAGTGGGTGTACCAGTTCCCACTGAATAAATTCCTGTTGGACTAGAACCGGTAGAAAAATAAAGTTGATTATTTTGAACACTCACAACACGAACATTGGTAATCGGCGAATTACTCACATTGGTTGCCGTTCCCGTACCAAAATAATTGACACCGCCTGTTGAAGTTGCTGTACCTCCCCCCCAATAATTGGTTCCATCCACGCATGCACTGCGGAAATTATTTCCTAAAAAGAAATTACTGGATGTTGCTACGCGGGCAAATGTACCCGAATTCAAACCGATTGTTCCGATAGCCCTACTCACGTTGGCCGCAGTATTAACACTGGCCAAACCAGGTGCTGCATCATAACCCGCTATGGCTATTTTAGAAAAATCTTGAGCGCGAGTAATCTGACCCTCTGAAGTAGATGACCCACTCATCACCATGCGATTGCTCCCCGTTGTTGGAACGGCTATCGTTTGAACCAATCCTGTTGAACCTATTTCATCCAAGAACATAGCAGTTGCTCCAGAGGTCAATGCTGCTGCTCCACTACCTACACGCAAAGCAATGATATTTCCAGCAGTAAAATTGTTGTAAGTACAACCGACATTGCAAGTAGCCGAGGAATTATAGTTGCTTGCATTGGCGTCCGTACACCCCTCTACCCCACCTTCATCAATGGTAGCATTACAATTGTCATCAATGTCATTACACAAGTTCTCAGTAACTCCTGGATTAACCGCGGCCGCATTGTCATTACAATCGCCTGATTGCAAAACATATCCTGCTGGAGCAGCACATGCCGATTGAGTGGTTGATGATCCATAACCATCCCCGTCAATATCCTGATAATAAGTCAATGCTGTAAAATCACAACCTACATTACAAGTGGCAGCTACATTGTAATTACAGGCCAATGGATCATTGCAACCTGAAACAAAATTTTCATCAATAGTTGTGTTACAATTGTCGTCAATTGAATTACAAGGCAATTCAGTAGCTGCAGGATTCACTGCGGCAGAAGCGTCATTACAATCGGTATTGAATTGCTCAACAAAACCTGGCTGTGTTGAGTTACATGCAAATTGCTGAACTCCCGTGCTTGTGCCATATCCATCTGCATCTGCATCAGGATAAAAATTACAAGAGGGGGCAGCACTTGGCGCAAATGAAACACCTCTAAAGGCTGTATTGGTTATTGCCGTAGCAATATTGGTACCTACCGCTGTTAATGCTGATCCAGAAGATACAATATTTGAAGTTGCTCCCGCATTGTCCAACACCTTCCATAATGCTGTTCCATTGGTTGCATAAATGGTGGCTGTGCTGTTAGCAGCATCCCACTTGGCGCATACACCTGTAATGTTAGTACCTGTCAAAGACCCTTGTGATACCCAAACTGTTCCATCAAAGGACATCTTAATCAATGAAGTGTTGTTCGCGATATACAAAAGATCAGCACCTGGGATAGAAGAATTGGCATCAAGGAATTGAAAGGCATAAGGGTCTGTAGAAGGAATGGTTAAAGTATTGGCTACAGATGTAGTAGGCAAACCAGCACCAACCTTGCTCAAACCTATCAAACTAGCTGTGTTGGAAGAGCACCACAATTGACCATCTACAATAGAAACAACACGCACACTATTGTCGTTGTTGGAAACAGAGGTAGAAGTTCCTGTTGAGCCCAGGGTTACATAACGTACGCCACCAGCTGCACCTGCCATCCAAAAACCTGTTCCATCTTGTGTTACAGAACTACGTACATTATTTCCTGTATATGCATCATTCACGATTGTGGAAGTGTTTACTGTTCCATTGTTATATACGACAATGGCTACACGTGGATTCGTTGCAGCCGCTGAAGAGGATACATTACTTGTAGCCACAGGCGCATTGTATCCCACAAGTGTTAAACGTTGAGCGTCACCTGACAAATTCAAAGCTCCTTCGCTCGTTCCAGAGTTACTCATTGTCACTCCGTAATTGCTTCCACTATTGGTAAATGGCACCGGAACAGTTTGAACATACGATCCGCTTGCAGTAAACTCTCTCAATAAAATAGGAACCGCTGTTCCATTGGCCTGTAAGGTGCCACTTCCTGCCTGCAACACAACAACATTCTCCGCTCCAAAAATGGTTGGGGTAGCGTAAGAAATACCTTGGGCATTTATCGTTGCTGGCGTTGCACCCGTTGACGCTATTGAAACGTTGCCAATGAATTGACCCGTGGCTGCACCTGTCATTCTAATTTGAACATTGGTAGCCGTAACTATTCCAGAAGTTGGTGCAATATTTAAAACACCACTCCAAGTATTTCCATCCAAACTCAACTCATAACCAGTGTGAGCAGTCAATACAAGGTCGTTTGTCAAATTAACACCTGAAACCGAAAAAGTTTGCGCAGTGGAAGGTGTTCCCGTCTGAGTCAAAAAACCACCTAATGTTCCAGAAGCTGATACTGATGGGAAACTTGGAATACCGCGAACAGTAAAATCATCGATTCGATAATTTCCTGAGGTGTTGGTGCGGGTAAAAGTAAATCTGAAACGCAAATCCGCGATATCTCCAGCATTGGCGACATTCAACCATGTTCCACTATTAATCACACTCCAAGTTGTTGTTGCCGCAGATGCGGAGTAAGTGATAGGACTCCATGTGGTTCCATTATCTGTTGAATACTCAAATGCGACGGTTCCAGTATATGCAGATGTTTTGCGATGAGCAAACAATACTTGAACATTGGAATAACCTGTTGTATTGATTACACCTGACACGGTGGCTGTTGCAGATCCTGCTACTGGATTTGGGGGTGCCGCACCATCACATAAATTAGCTCCTGCCGAAAAGGAAATGGGAGAAGTATATGTACTAGAGGTTGATGCTGTTGACAAGGACAGATTCACCGGATTAGCTCCACCGACCAGCCAACCTGCTTGAATACTAGCAGTGGTAACAGCGGCAGAACCAAAATTGGTGCTGTAAATAACTGTCTGTGATAACGCAACTGTTGTTATAAGAAACAACGAAAAGATAAACATTAACTTCTTCATTTTGATTTTGTTGATTACAGGAGATTTAACAATACAAAACTGAAAATTTTCACCATGCACAGAGTCTCTTTACCGTAAATGAATTGTAAAGATTTTAACTTGCTCTCCACACTTTTGTTAATTCAATGTTAACAGGTTAAAGATGAATGACCTTCATCCTCTTTCGACTTCCATTTTGTTCCACTTCAAGAAAATAAACTCCTGAGATCCAATCATGTGAGTCAACGGTCCAAAGATTAGCATTTTTTCTCCAATGAACATCTTTTGTTTTCCCCAATTGGTCATAGATCACAATGTTCGAAAATCCACTTGACACCGAGACCATTAATTCATCGATGAAAGGATTGGGAAAAGGTGTTATATTGCCACTTTGCTCCTCCAATCCTATTCCGTCGTTGGCATAAATCACAAAATCATCTATGCGATATGTACCAGATGTAGTAGCCCCATCACCCTCGATATGTATGACCCATTTGAAACGCAACAATGGCTGATTAGTTGCCATTGAAGGCAAAAGAATTGATTGATCCAAGTTTACCCAACCCCATAATGAATTGGCATCATTGTCTTCAAAGGGGAGTTCATTCCAAGACAATCCTCCGTCAATAGAAAAACTAAACAAGGGCGGAGTACTTCCTGAAACCAAAAAATTATTGGAAACCCGTGAGCCAAATTTTACAGATAACTCACCATAGCCACTGGCATTAATGTTTGGGCTCAATAATGTATAATCCCCACTTACATTCTCATCGTTTCTAATAACCACATTATTGCCTGCGCTTGCTCCCGCATATCCCGAAGAATTGGTGCTATCCACACGCCAACCTGTACTCCCAGCATCCATTGCTATCGTCCAACCTGCAGGCAATGAAGGGGCAGTAACTTGGTCAAAATTTTCTGACCAAAAGGGACTTTGGGCCACCACATTCATGTTAATCAATGCACAAAAAGAAATGAAAGCATTACGCATACATTAAAATTTAAATTGCCACCCAATGCGCAACTGATCATCTGTCCACGGCTCCGCTCCGGAAACTGAGACATCTGACAGCCGCTTGAAATAATGCATTTTTATTACCGAATTAAACCCATCTAAACAAAAATCTACTCCACCAGACACATTGTTTCTCGCATTACCACTGAGCAAATCGGAAGGGTCAAAATGATCATACCTTATAGCCAAAAGCGTTTTCATCTTTTTGAAATAATAGTTGGACATCAAGTAATAGCCATTGGCATTGTAATAATCTGTTGGTTTTCCGTACAAAATTGATCTATCATTTGGGGTAATATTATAACGCACATACTCCCCAATCAAGGTAAAACCTTTGTACATAAAAGTAAAATCCGTCTCATAGGATCTTTTTCTTCCGTCAACTGTCAAAAGCGGATAATCTGTACCTGTGGTTTCACTCTTCTCAGAATACATCATACTGCATCCCCAACTTACAGAAGGCAATGGCAAATGATCCGTATCCATTTCTGAATCCTTAGGTTTTGCTGGATAGCTGGCCTCCATTCTTCCGGCGTACAAATACTTACCGCTATCATCATTGTCTCCTACAATTGAAGCCATGCCCAACCCTGTATAAACGCCTCCAAAGAAATTCAATCTCTTATTAAAAAAGTTCTTCTCCACAGTGAAACCTGCATCGCGTCTATTAAAAGTCTTTCCGCGGACCATTTCAGGACGTTGCATGAAAGGCGATTTGGACATGGGGTTTAATGAAGATCTTGAAAAAGGCACTTTATCGTAACCGACTTTGATATTAAAATGATCTTGCCTTGTGCGCCATTCAATGGTACTTTGCATCAGCAATTCATCCGACACTTCTGCATCATAAATTGCGGGAAAATTCAACTGGATTTCATAATGAATATGTTTCTTGGCCATCCCATCAAATCGAATCACAGCAAAATCCATGTTGAATCGGTTCTTCTTGAATGTATCTGAGTTTTCAGGATAAAAACGATGATTAAAAAAGGGCAAAATCATCCCTGATGTTTGCAGAACCTTGTCACCAGCCGCAGTTGTAAATTGAGAAAAACCCAAAGACTGAAAACAAAAAGTAAACATCAAAAAATACAATTGTTTTTTCATCTTACTTCAGTTTTACGATCCTTTTCATATCATCACTGCATACAATCCACTCGTTATGCAACCAAACAAAACCTTCTGGATTTATAAGTGGAATTTTAATCTGGTTTTTGATTGCCTTGGTTGACCATTCTAACTCATATATGGCAGCATCCTCGTCAGATAAAACAAATACATTATTATTGTACCAACCAATAGAACTCACTTCATCAATACCGTCTATTTGAAATTGGTTAATGATCTGAAAGTCTCTATTGACTTCATAAAAAATACAAGGGTCCTTTTCTGTTACCAATAAAAATGTTTTGGTCTTTGACAGAAAAGTCATGGCTTCTATCCCTTCATTTCGACCTCCGCCGTGTTTAAAGGGGATTGTTCTCACCACATTTTTTGTCTTTGTATCATAAACCAATATTCTTTGATACGTTTCTTCGCTGATATACAAAAACTCACCATCAGTGGTTATGGCTTCTAGGTCAAAATCACTGACCGATGGTAATGCTTCCCAATGAACAAGGTCCTTAGATTCATATACAAAGGCCTTATTACCGCAAGCATACCATGTATCATTAAAATACAACAAGTCAGAAGGCTCATTGAGGCCAATAGGATTAATTTTTTGTACAACCTTTAATTCCTGCGCAAAGAGAAAATCTCCCTGACACAAAAGCAGAATCAAAAGAATCGAAAAAAATAAAGCCCTCTTCATTATGGAAGATTGGGAAGTTCCAATGAAGGATTACCCGATACAATCCAATTGGTAGACCCATCTGGATAGCGTGCTTGCGATGTACTTGCTGATTGTTGGGTGTATGTAAATTCGTCTACTGCTACACGTGCTGCTCCAGCTTTGCTATAATACAAACCAATGTCCTCACCTCCAGATGACAATTTGAACGATGCATGCAATTGTGTAATAGTAGTATCCATGTCGTCGCACCAAATTACCAAAAATCCTTTTGGAGAAATAAATGTATCAGGCATAACCCACTTGTCATACCAACCCACAGAATCGGTCAATGTCCATTCTCCGTTTTTGAAAAATATGGTGTCATTGGTTGTATTGTATAGCTCCAACCAATCACTTGTTGAACCTATTGAATCCAACTCATTACCAAAGGTTGAACCCACGGTAACAAATTCATTGACGCGAATCGTACCTGGCAAAATATTACTCGCATCTCCTATCGGCGCAGTGGTATCGGGCGTTTCAAACTCCCTATCAGGCTTACAACCAAAAAAAATTGTCAAACCTGCGACTAAGTAAAACATTATCCTCATGTTCAAATTTGAGCTGTTTTGAATCAACATTGCGTTAGCCCAACTTTAAACTTCAAAAAAGAAATTCAGTCACATCTTCTCAATTGCAAATATAACAATATTTTAATGTTACATCGAAGTTAAATATGGCAAATTTACAGCGATAATTCTCTTCAATTTTAACAATGGGTTAAAGTTGATTTTGCATCAACTTGGTTCTTTTGTTAACACCATGCAAAAAATCGTCGCTCTTATTTTGTTGGCTTTGGTCCAAATGAATATGTCCATTGCTCAGTCTATCGTTCTTGATGAAAATATTGAGTCAACACCCTTTGAATCCCTTCCCTCAGGGTGGGAAACCACATTCAATGGAAACTTTGGATTTCGTTGTGATTCAACCAACAGCTCAACGGGATACAACGGGGCAAGCGGTTTGAACAACATCATGATTCGCAATTCTGATTGGAGTGGAAGTTACACTTTGTATTCTCCCATTTTAAATACCCAAGGACTGAACAACATTTCCATTTTATGGGCATCTCGGGTTTCGAATAATTTTTTCAGTACAGGAAGTCAATCTCCCATATTGTCTTATACAACAAACGGTTCAGATTGGATTCCATTGGACTATATTGAAAATGAAAACAATTCTCTTTGGGATTGGGTAAATCTTGGCATTCCAATATTGCTTCCTGCAGACGCCGCAAACAGCAGCTATTTAAGGTTTAAATGGGAAGTACAAATCCTCAATGGAACCAATGGCACATACCGCATGGATGATTTTTCTGTCACAGGTTTAACCCCCTTCATGCAAACGGTCACTTTGTCTGTTGACATGAGCCAACAAATAATCAACCCCGCTGGTGTTTTTTTTCAGAGTAACCTCAATAACTGGAGCCTTTCTCCAGCCAATTTTATTGGTGGAAACATTTTTCAAGTTGATTTAACTGCTAACATTGGCGATGTTATTTACTATCGATTTGTAAACGGACCCATTAACGCCTTAGCAGAAACATTGCCTTCTTCTTGCGCTAGTTTATACAACAACAATGAAGTCAGATCATACACAATCAATGCCATAGACAACAATGCCAGCCCGGTTTGCTTTGGAGAATGTTCTGCGTGCATTCCAATAGTTGTTTCCATATACGGCTGTCTTGATCCCGCTGCCTGCAACTTCAATCCGAATGCAAATAGCGATGACCAAACCTGTCTTTATTCAGGGCAGAGTTGTAACGACAACAATAGCATTACGGAGAACGACATCATCAACACTGAATGTTGGTGCAGTGGATCACTTGCTGGTGGTCAGTGTTCAGAGTTGATGATTAGTGAATATGTTGAAGGATTGGGAAACAATAAAGCCATTGAAATTTACAACCCAACCAATGAAACAATAGATCTATCTAACTATGGACTAGTTAGGTATAGCAATGGAAATAGCACGCCCGGAGACATCAGTTTTTTAAACGGAGCCAGCATAGAAGGACATGAAACGTTTGTGGTTGTTATTGATAAAAGAGATCCCAACGGAGCAGGGCTCGAAGCGCCTATCTTTCCTGAGCTTGAAGTCTTAGCAGATACATTTATTAATCCCTTAAGCACTGGTGGTTCATGGCCCATGTACTTCTCTGGGAACGACGCTATCGCTTTGGTAAAAGATGGAGGTGCGACGCAAGTTGATCTCTTTGGGAAGATTGGTGAAGGATCAGGATTTGGAGGATGGAATGCTTATGGAACGAGCATCATTGGACAGACGCTCTTCATCTCAGAAAATCATACCTTAAAAAGAAAATACAACGTGGTTAACGGTGTCACTGCCAACCCCTCTGCATTTGATATCTTAACTGAATACGACTCCTTGCCGAACAATACATTTATCCAATTGGGTGAGCATGATTGTTTGTGCAATATTGAACCCATTCCGGGTTGCACGAGCCCAAGCGCCTGCAACTACAATGCTGAGGCCAATCTCAATGATGGTTCCTGCCTATTCTTGAATGCGCCCTGTGATGATAATGAATCCACAACGGTAAACGATATCATTCAAGCGGACTGTTCTTGTTTGGGAACCCTGTACATTACAGGTTGCACCAATCCGTTGGCGTGTAATTTTGTATCTGATGCCAATATAGAAGATGGAAGCTGTTTGATTATTGGAAATGATTGTAATGATCTAAACAACAATACCATCAACGACATTGTTGGCAATTCATGCTTGTGTACTGGCGAATTTATTGTTGAAGGCTGCACCAATCCCTTGGCTTGCAATTTTGTTCCCAATGCCAATATCGATGACGGTACATGTTTCATTATCAATAGCGGATGCTCTGACAATAATCCAAATACGCTGAATGATATCGTTACTTTTGACTGTGTCTGTGTTGGAGAAGAGGTAACGGTGTGTCCTGGTTTGGCCATTTTATCAGAAGTAAGTAGTCTCAATTGTGCCAATGACACATTGGGCGGGGTTTCTATTGATGCCTTTAGTCCATATATACCACTTCAATTCCAATGGAGTGATGGATCAACTGATGAAAATCTTGAGAATGTGGGTCCAGGCTGGTATGGTTTATCTATCACCGACAGTTCCGGTTGCGTCTCCACTTTTGATTTTGAAATTGTAGCCTCCAATGCCAATCCTATTGTTATCAACTTGATTGACTTACAACACAACCAATGTTTTGGTTATGCTGATGGAAGTGTACACATTGATGTGCAAGGAGGAAGTGGTTCATTTTATTTGCAATGGAATACCTTTCCCATATTCACCACAGCTTCCATCGATGGGTTAGCTGCAGGAAACTACACAGCTAGCATTACCGATACCGATGGTTGTAATTCATCTGCCACATTCACGATTGAACAACCCAACGGTACTTATCCCGCCATTACAGGGGAAGACGAAGTGGATAATTTCACATCTGCATCTTACAATATTTCATCAAACGGTACAATTAATTGGTCTGTTAACGGCGGTGTAATTATTTCCGGACAACAAAGCCAAAATATTCAAGTTCAGTGGGGAAGCAATACGGTTGGGCAAATCTATGTTCAGGTAACGGATAGTGCAGGATGCACCGTCAATGGACAACAGCAGGTTGTAATTGGAACAGTTGATATGAATACTATAGAAAACGCTCCTTTCTCTTTATTCCCCAATCCAGCCAATAACAAATTGTATTTTTCCTCCGATGATCAATTAAAGTGGATTAAAATATACAATCAAACAGGGGCTATGATTCACCAACAAAATAGCCAAGAAGCAATTGACTGTTCTTCATGGACTATGGGAATGTATGTTGTTGAAATTGCAACCAACAACAATATACACAATCATAAAATAATTATCCTTCATTAAGAAAAAAACCCTGAGTCAGGGCTTTCTTTATTTATTGTCTTATTGTACAATCATACTTGCCACAACGAATGGTTCTCAATTCTCCATTCAGGATCTCTTTAATACATTAACCATCGGCAAAGCAAAGTCCAAGAGGGCTCTTTGACCGGATTCCTTGTATTAATGACGACCGCAGACACCATAACTTTCACGTTCAACGAACCTTCCCATCATTGTCCTGAGCTGATGTTTGTCGTTTGGTTAAGATGGTTTAAAATGTTTGCGTTATTGTTTAATCCAACGCTGATGTTGCTCAGAACCAGATCCGGCTATCGAAATCCAATAAAGCCCTGACTTCAAATTTGGCAAGTTCAATGAAACCATCGTCTGCTCCTCTCCGTTGGATTCCCATTGCTCCACCAATCTTCCTAATGCATCTCGCACTGTAATCACTTGAAGTGTAGCGTCTTCTGCATTGCTGATAACACTCACTTGTCCATCCACACTCGGATTGGGATATACCAAGTATTTGGCATCCATGTTCCACTCATCCAATTCGGAACTTTCCCAAATTGGAGCTGCTGCAAAACTTCCCTTGAATTTCAAACATTGCTCATCCGTTCCATAATCACCATGAACATCATTTGGGAACACTGGACGAACCTTCACTCGCCACTCTGAGCCAGGTAAAAATCCATATGCGGCCAATGTGTAAATGTCTCGTGAACCATTGGGTCCATATTGCTCAATGATTACAGGATTTCCATTGACCAAATAAGGTTGCCCATTAAGGTATTGCTCAAAACGCCATTGGTATTTCACCGCTCCACATATCCAACGATCTGCGCGCATCATCGCGCCTACACCCCACAATCTTGGACAAATGTAATTGCTACCCAAATCGATGTCGACACATGGTAAAACATTTAAAGTATTGGTCACACTTGTTGTAAAGGACAATATTTCAGTTGTTCCATTACCCAATGGATAAGCAGAACTCTTAATCACTTGTCCTGTATAAACCGTGTTGTAATTCACACCGTATCCATCATTGGATAAAAAGGATCCCAATTGCGCTGATGGGCCAGGTGCGCTATACGTCTGACCACCTCCTGCGGGTGTAAGTAATATGGTTGTACTCACAAATGTGCTCAGATTGGTAGGAACAACATTGATACATCCTGTATTGTAAACGTATACGCTGGTATAATTGAAAGCTGAATTGCCTGGCTGAATTCTCATGGCGCAAAGTGAAAATGAATTTCCACTTTGTAAACCGTTCATATTCATGACACGCACATAATATTGATTTCCAATCGTCAAATCGGCATAATTCAAATACTCATCTGTCGGATTGGATGTGGCATTCATGAATTTCAACAGGACCCCAGTTGAACTTCTCAATTCCAATCCCACGTCATTGCCATTGGGCGTGCACCTCATGGTCATTCCCGGACCATTGGCGGTGAAATAGTACCACACATCATTATTATTGCTCAATACATTGGAGCCGAAATTATTGGTCGGCGATGCTCCTTGCAAAGTCCCCGTTACTGTTGTACAAATGGACAACGAAGAAAGTGGGCTATTGCTCGCAAATGCGGGGTTGTCATTTCCAGGAGCGCAAATCTCATTGATCAATCCATCACAATCATCATCCACATTGGTAGCGCACAACTCTTGAGCACCAGGAAAAATAGTGGTGTTGGCATCATTGCAATCACCGCCAGTTACGATATAACCTGCAGGTAAATCGCAGGCAGAAAATGCGGTATTGCTTCCACCATAACCATCTCCATCATTGTCCAAATAAAAATTCTGAAAACTCAAATCCTCATCCACCACTCCATCACAATCATCATCCGATTGATTGCAAAACTCAACTGCACCAGGATAAACCATCTCGTCGGAAGGGTTGCAATCTCCCGATAGCGCTACATATCCATTGGGTTGATCGCAATCTAAAACAGAAGTTCCATTGGCACCATAACCATCCAGATCCAAATCCAAATAGTAGGTATTTACCGTCAATGCATTGATTGTAGTTCCTGCACTCGTTGCTGTGTTGGCCGTTTGACAAGTATTGGTCGCGGTCATCACTACTGTGATTACATCACCTCCTGCCAATGCAGTGCTGGTGAAAGTAGTTGAGTTTGTTC
>CAMCTV010000026.1 GCA_945878635.1 Chryseobacterium gleum
TCCAATACATAACCAACTGGAATATCACATGAAACTGAATCCATGGCTATATCTCCAAATCCATCAGCATCTGCGTCTGCATAATACGTCTGGTTCAGGCCATTATCAGCTACTCCATCACAATCTTGATCAATTCCATCGCACAATTCAGTTGCGCCAGGGAATACTGTATCATCAGCATCATTACAATCCGTATTGTCCAATACATAACCAACTGGAATATCACATGAAACTGAATCCATGGCTATATCTCCAAATCCATCACCATCAACATCAGCAAAGAAAGTCTGCGTCACCAAACCATTATCCGCAACTCCATCACAATCCTGATCAATTCCATCGCACAACTCTGCAGCGCCCAAATAAATTTGATCATTGGTGTCGTCACAATCTCCACCGCAGAAGGTGAATCCGTCACCATCTTGATCATACAACTCGTCTATGATTCCATCACAGTTGTTATCAATACCATCGCAAAAAATAGGGTCCAACCCTTCAATAACTCCAGGATTCACATTGGGATCATTGTCATCACAATCATCCTGACAAAAAGTAAATCCATCAGCATCTGCATCAAATCCCTCATCAATATTTCCATCACAATTGTCGTCAATTCCATTGCACACTTCAACGGCTCCTGGATTCACCAATCCATCCGCATCGTCACAATCTGTATTGTCCAAAACATAACCAGCAGGCGCAGAACAAGAATCTATGCCCGTTCCATTCAATCCATAACCGTCTAAATCATTGTCTGCATAATAAGTAGATGTTACCACACCCTCATTGATTTGTCCATCGCAGTTATTGTCCAAGGCGTCACAAATCTCATTTGCATTAGGATTAATGTCTGCATCAGCATCATTACAATCCGTATTGTCTGAAACGTAACCTGATGGCTGACCGCAAGAAATAGAATCAGTGGCCGGATCAGAAAATCCAAAAGTATCTCCATCCGCATCTATATAATAGGTAAGCAATCCTGTTGCCCCATCATCCGCATTTCCATCACAGTTTTGATCTATACCATCACAAATCTCTGGAGCACCCGGATAAATGGTATTGTCAGTATCATCACAATCATCTAAACAAGATGAAAATCCATCTCCATCAGCGTCTAAACCTTCGTCTATGTTTCCATCACAATTGTCATCTGCATCATTACAAACCTCGACTGCACCGGGAAAAATTGCAGGATTCTGATCATCACAATCATCACTGCTATCTACATAACCTGGAGGGGCAATACATGCCTCTATGGTCAAGGCGCTTCCACCAAAACCATCTCCGTCTTCGTCAGCGAAATAAATTGTGGTGACACCCTCATCTACCTCGCCATTACAATTGTTATCCACTTCATCACAAATCTCATTGGCAATGGGATTAATAGCTGCGTTGGTATCATCACAATCATCGGGATTGTCCACATAGCCCGCAGGAATGTCACAAGCCAGTGTTTCGGCTGCAGCAAAACCAAAACCGTCACCATCGCCATCCAGAAATGAAGAGATATACAAGTCCTCATCCAGAATCCCATCACAATTGGAATCGATGTTGTCACAAATCTCAATTTGTCCTGGGAAAATCTGATCATTTAAATCATCACAATCCAATTCACAAACTGTGTAACCATCCAAATCTTCATCCCAAAATTCGTCAATCACACCGTTGCAATTATTGTCGATAAAATCGCAAGATCCCGCTTGAAATGGACCTTCCAAAAGTCCTGGATTGACATTGGCATCATTGTCATCGCAATCGCCTGCACAGGTGGACCAACCATCGCCATCAACATCAAAATCCTCGTCAATAAGGCCGTTACAATTTTCATCTATACCATTACAGACTTCTGGGTTTCCTGGGAAAACAAAAGGATCTGAGTCATCACAATCAGTATCGTCAACAACCATTGAAGGGCCTGCTATACAAGCGTCAACCGGATTACCTGTATCCCCAAAACCATCTGCATCCAAATCATAGTAAAAGGTAGAGAATACAAAACCATCATCGATTCCACCTGCGCAATCATCATTGATTCCGTTACACAATTCTACTTGTCCTGGATTGATATTTGGATCATTGTCCTCACAATCTGCGTTATCAAAAACGAACCCTGAAGGCAAAGGACAAGTTTCTCTACTTGATCCATCAAGAAATGGAGTTCCGTAACCATCACCATCAAAATCACCATAAATCGTAACAGAAGCAAAGTCTTCATCACTGGCTCCATCACAATCATCATCGGTGAAGTTACAGACCTCAACAATAGCAGGATTAATCTGTGCATTATTGTCGTTACAATCCTGATTATTAGGGACCCATCCGCCGCCGCATGTTGTTTGATTCAGTGTCAAGAATGGATTGCCGTAGCCATCACCATCCTGATCTCTGAAACAGACCACACTTATTCCATCCTCAGACAATTCCAATGTCGCTGAACTGTCCGATGTGACGGACATTTCCTCCAACGAAAGACTTATCGGCGAATCCATTGCTACAGCATTGTTTAGCAAAAAGATTACAGCTAAAAAGGTCAATGTCCTCTCCAATGATTTGTAAAAAACTCTAGTCATTATGCACTAATTTTGGTTTTGGTACGGATTGTATCAATCACAAATATAAGCAATCAGCACTAATTTTTGTTGCACTCGTAAATTTAACATTTATCTAACCAAAATAACCTCATGTTTATCAGACACTTATACCATAAAAAAAAGCCCCGCACGATCCATTTTTTCAAGCAAATTAGAGAATTTCTTTTTGCCCTAGGACACAACAATTTTTCTAAGAAAAATGGAACATTTTTGATTTATCCGCAATTTCCAAGCAGAAAATCTACGATTTATCAGATATCCCGGATGCTTAAATTCAACTTGGTTACCTCAACTTTTAAAAACACAACCAACGGAATCAACTTCCACGACAGCACTTTCCAGGAATCGGTTCAATTTCCCCATGGCATTAATATCATTAATAAAAACATCTATGATATTTCTAAACAGAGAGTGGATCTTATACACCTCGATGTATTTTCTTACAACACTTTTGTTGACCCAACAAAATACACTGGGAGATGTGTTGTAAAAAGCAACGAAAACGCGGTTCATGATGGCGTAGAAATTCAATGCCCGATAGAAACCAAAGACAAAAGCAAAGTTTATCAAATTGTGATTGACAATCAAGAAGGAAGTTTATTTGTTGACTTCCGCGTCTGTGTAATGAAATCAGATATTGTAATCATCTATAAGAAGTACAAGATTCCTGAATTGCGTTTTACCAATGATACTTGTCAAGCGAGTATCGAGGATCTGTCTGTTATTCCTGATTCCGTTAAAAAAATGATTCTCCTATTTTGTGAAAAAATGCAATGTGATTTTTGTGAATTGGATGTATTAAAAGACAACAAATCAGACCAATGGTACATCATTGATTTGAACAAAACGCCTTATGGACCACCTGCATCCTTATCCAAAAAAGATAAAAAGAAAGCCGTTGAAATTCTCTCCAACGGCTTTGCAAGAAATTTTCTAAACTAATTATTCTGTAGCAAATTTCTCAACTACGGATTGAGTAACACCCGTATTGCTAAATCCGCCATCATGAAATAAATTCTGCATGGTCACATACTTGGTTAAATCACTGAACAACGCCACGCAATAATTGGCACACGCCAGTGCATCCGCATTGCCTAGCGGTGACATTTCTTCAGAGTAATTGATAAAACCATCGAAACCTTTAACACCGCTACCGGCAGTAGTGACTGTAGGTGATTGGCTTATGGTATTAATACGAACTTTTTTCTTGGTTGCATAGTGGTAACCAAAACTTCTAGCAATGCTTTCCAACAATGATTTGGCATCGGCCATATCGCCATAATCTGGGAATATGCGTTGAGCTGCAATGTAACTCAAAGCCACAACTGAACCCCACTCATTGATCGCATCCTTTTTGTAGGCAGTGGCCAACATTTTGTGTAAACTCACCGCACTAACATCCAAAGTTTGCTTGTACCACTCATAGTTGATATCTGTATAATGTTTCCCTTTTCTGACATTTGGAGACATGCCTATGCTGTGCAACACAAAATCAATCTTTCCACCAAAATGCTCCATGGCTCCCGTAAACAAATTATCCAAATCCTGTTCATTTGTGGCGTCTGCTGGGATGATTGGAGCGTTTATTTTTTCTGCCAATCCATTGATTTCACCCATACGCATCGCTATAGGTGCGTTGGTCAAAACAATTCTTGCACCATGTTCATGTGCCAACTCGGCTACTCTCCAAGCAATGGACTTATCATTCAAGGCACCTGAAATAATGCCTGTTTTACCTTCTAATAATTTTGCTGACATATCTCGCTATTTAGTTAGACAAATATAGGCCTTCTTTTTTTGTTATGAACTAAATTTGTACCATACCCATTCAAATGACGCCCAAATCAACATACCATAAACTCTTGCAGCGGCAAATAAAAAAAGTCCAAGCTTTAAAGCTTTCCACTGAAGAGAAATGGGATTTGCTTTTGGACTTGGTGCATGACTCATACAACACACATGATCGCGATATCAATCATTTAAAAACTGTAATTCGTGAGAGTTCTAGTGAATTGCTGGAAAGCAATGAGAAGTTGAAAAAAGCACATGCGGAAATTGCTGATGCTTATACCAACGAAGTAGGCTTACTCAACAATTTGATCGATAAGTCAGGTGAAGCTGTTCAGGTTTCAACTGAGGAGGGAATAACCGTTTACATCAATGAAAAAGGTGCACAGAGGCTTCAGAGACGTAAAGAAGACATCCTAGGAAAGTTTGTAGGAGAGGTTGAGAAAATATTCTCCAGCACACAGGATTGGGCTGCTCATGTAGCTGAGTTAAAAAACAATGGACCCATGATTATTGAAGGGGTCCATAAAAGAGGTGACGGTACAGAATTTCCTATTGAGGCCAATGTCTATTTCACTGAAATTGGGTCAAGGGGATACGTTATCGCTTTCATTCGAGATATTACAGAAAGAAAAAAAATTGAATCGCAGTTGCTCAATTCATTGACAGAAAAAACAACTTTGTTGGGGGAGATTCATCATCGTGTAAAAAACAACTTGACTGTAATTTTCGGTTTGTTGGAAATGCAAATCCTTCAGAGTGACAACAGTGAAGTAATCAAAATATTGAGAGAGAGCCAGGGAAGAATTCAGAGCATGTCAATGATTCATGAAATGCTATATAAGACAACAGATTTACAAAACGTTAATCTTACGGCTTACATTCGAGATTTGGCGCAGACCATTTACAAGACCTATCACACCAATGACAACACCCATCTGGAAATCAGGAATGAAACGGCCATAGGATTGTCATTGAATAAAATGATTCCTTGCGGTTTGCTCCTCAACGAGATTCTCACCAACGCATACAAGTACGCCTTCCAAGGACGAGACAAAGGAACGATATTCATTGACACACAACTCATCGATGGTCAGCTTGTTCTAGTCATTGGTGACGATGGCGTGGGATTACCTATGAATGAAACATCGACAAAAACCCATTCCCTGGGCATGAAATTGATTCACTCTTTTTCAAAACAATTAAAATCCAAAATGACCATCGACAACTCGGTAGGCGTAAAATACACTTTTCAAATTCCATTAAACTGATTCATGAGTAAAAAAATATTATTGGTAGAGGACGATGAAATTATTGCATTCTTGCATCGTCATTTCATTGAAAAATGCGGATATGAAACGTTGGAAACTGTTGACAATGGAGCCGATGCCATCGAAGATGTAAAAAAATTCAATCCAGACGCTGTGCTCATGGATATAAGAATCAATGGGGAAATGGATGGAATAGAAACCGCATTGAAGATTCGTGAGATATCTCAAGCCCCTATCATTTTTCTAACAGGTAATTCTGACGAAAACACCCAGGAAAGGGCAAAGATGTCCGGACAAATTGGATACCTAGTGAAGCCAGTTCGTCATGAAGATCTTTGTGAAGCACTAGCAAAATTTTCATTTTAGAACAATGGTCAGTGTAATCATTACAACATATAACTATGGGAGATACATCGAGCGTGCCTTGCGCAGTTGTATGGATCAAAGTTTAGCTAAAGGTCTGTATGAAATTATCATTGTCAATGATTGTAGTACCGATAACACTGTTGCTATATTGGACAACTATCAAAATGATGCTCGCATTTATCATTTAGAAAAAAATGTAGGTCTTTCAGCAGCAAGAAATTTTGGCGTAAAGAAAGCCAAGGGTCAGTATGTCGTTTTTTTAGATGCGGATGACTACTTGCATAGGGAGACAATTCAAGTTCAACAATTGTTTCTTGACGAGAATCACGCTTTAAATGCAGTGGCCATTGATTATTACTTGGTGGATGATTTGGAAAACCACCGGGAACGAATCAAGGCCGATGAAAAACCCATTGCTTGCGGGATAATGTTTAGGAAAGATTTACTGATTGAAATCGGTCTTTATGATGAAAGTTTCAAAGCAAGAGAAGAAGAGGATTTAAGAATTCGTTTCCTAGAAAGATTCAACATCTACAACATCCCGCTACCGCTATACCGGTACAGGAGACATGATAACAACCTCACCAATAACGAGGAAATCATGCAACACGCAAAAAAACAATTGAACCAAAAGCACGAAAATATTTAATATGCAACTCACAGAATTCATTGCTCTTCATGACAACAAGAGTATCGCAAGACCATTCATCATCGCTGAAGCTGGTGTCAACCATGAAGCCAATATGGATTTGGCCAAAAGACTGATTGATGAGGCCGCAGAAGGCGGCGCTGATGCCATCAAGTTTCAAACATACAAGGCGGATACCATCGCTTCTAAGGATAGTCCGTATTATTGGGACATCACAAAAGAGCCAACCCGAAGTCAACACGAATTGTTTCAGAAATACGATAAGTTTTGGAAAAAAGAATACGAAGAGCTCAAGAAATATTGTGACCACGCGGGAATAGAATTCATGAGCACCCCGTTCGATGCGGAAAGCGCGTTGTTCCTGAACGACTTGATGAATGTATACAAAATATCCTCTTCAGACATTACCAATTTCCCTTTTATTGAGATGCAATGCCAGTTTGGGAAACCAATCATTTTGAGCACTGGTGCTTCTCACCTTTGGGAAATTCAAGAGGCGGTAGGCATTATTGAACGTTATGGAAACCCTCTGGTGCTCATGCATTGTGTATTGAACTACCCTACCCCCAATGCGAATGCGCACTTGGGCATGATTTGGGATTTGAGAAACAAGTTTCCACAGCACATCATTGGATATTCAGATCACACTGTTCCCCAAGAAATGGAAGTCATTCACTCCAGTGTTTTATTGGGCGCGAGTGTCATCGAAAAACATTTCACTCACGATAAGACACTACCTGGCAATGATCACTACCACGCCATGGACAAAGATGATTTGAAATTGTTTTGGCAGAAGTGGGATAAAACACAAGAACTCTTGGGAACCTTTGAAGTGGCTGCTCTGGCTGAAGAAGAGCCCGCAAGAAAAAATGCACGTCGAAGTTTGGTGGCAGCCAAAGCCATTCCGGCTGGTAAAAAGATTGAAGAAAGTGATCTAACCTGGAAGCGACCGGCGCATGGTATCAGTCCTAAATTCATGGTTGATTTAATTGGCCAAACAGCTTCAAAGGATATCGAAGAAGATACCGTCCTACAATGGCGATATTTTCAAGGATAGTCCAATTGCTGTATATGGATTAGAGCGATAAAAATCATGCACGTTTAACATTTGCTACCATCAAATGGATATACATTCGTGACCCATTATTATTGGAAATGCGCAAACACTTCTACCTTGTATTGAGTTTGATTATTTTTTGTTTTTTAAGACAAGATGTTTTTGCTCAATTGTTGATCAATGAAGTACTCATCAATGCCACTACAGCCAATAACGATGGTAGCAACTCGCCGAATACAGGTGAATGGACTGAACTATTAAACAATAGTGCAAGTCCCTTAGACATTTCATGTTTCGTCATGACGGATGGAGATTGGTCAGTGACATTTCCTCCAGGTACAATACTACCACCATTTGGCATCATCACCATTGGTTCATCCTTTTCTCAAATACCTGGGCTAGACATTAACATCGCCAGCTGCAATTGCACAAGCAGCAACAACGCCTATGACGTGGGTGTTTTCACCAATGGGGACGAACAACTCGTCGTCGCCAATCCTTCGGGACAAATCATTGATGGTATTTATTGGGGTTCTGGACAATTCTCACAAACACCCAACTTCAGCACAACAAGTTTATTTGGTTGTCCTTCGGTCAACGTAGTTCTCAGTCAAAGTAATCCTTTGATACAACAGATAATTGGATCTACCTCAGAAACAGAAACCGTCTATCTTCCCTGTGATGGTTCTGGAATTGTGTTGAGTGGCAATACCAATCCCACCCCAGACGAACCCAATATTGGATTACCGCTAACGATCAATCCCAATGAAATAATTGTAGACGAAAGCTGCGGTGTTTTAGGTTCCATAACGATTAACCCCACTGGTGGCGTTGGCCCATTTACATATCAATGGACGGGGGTATCAGGGACAGCCAGCAGCATAACTGGATTACAAGACGGAAATTATAGTTTGACCATTACTGATCAAGGACAATGCAACTCAACTCAAACATTTCCTTTCGTTGTCTTAGAAAACAACAACATCATTATTTCAATAAACGCTAATAATAACTCGATTTGTTCAGGAGAATCCTCCATTCTAACCGCTTCAGGTGGTAATAATTATACTTGGATAACCACAGCTACCCTATCAGCGAGTACCGGAGATGTTGTAACAGCAACACCTACCGTCACAACAACTTACACCGTTCAAGACAACACAGCAGGCTGCATCAATACATCGAGCATTACAATCCAAGTGAATAATCCTCCCAACACAACACCATCCTACAACAGTCCATTGTGCGAAGGTGATCAATTGACTTTATTCTCCAACACAACAGGTGGGACAGCCAGCTGGACGGGTCCCAATGGATTTTCCAGTTCTCTCATGTCTCCAAGTATATCTAACATTACGCAGAGTGCAGCAGGAACTTACACATTGACATTGACCGAAAATAACTGCAGCGCCACTTTCACATTGCCCGTGAGCATTGACACTCCTACCATCCCAACCATCAATACAGCTGGTCCTTTTTGTGCGGGAGATTCACCTGTCGATTTGAACGCAAGTTCAGAACCTGGAACTTGGACGGGATCGGGAATAACAAATGCCAGCACAGGGATGTTTGATCCTTCAATTGGAAATATCGGCAATAACAATATTGTATTTCAAAGCAACAGCTATTGCACTGCTCCCGCCAATGCTGTTGTGATTATCAATTCCAATGGCGATGCTAGTATAGATCCCGTAGGCAATCTCTGCGAGACCACTCCACCGTTTGCATTACAAACCGTTACATCAGGTGGTGCTTGGTCAGGAAACGGTGTAAGCAATTCAGGCATTGTTTCTCCGGGGATTTTAGGTCCAGGAAACTACCAGGCCATTTATACATTGGCCGGCGGATGCGGGGCAACTGAAACCTTAATTTTTGTTATCAATGCCAATCCTCAACCCACGATGAGTGTTAGCGAATCGTCGGTATGCATTCCTGCGGAAGTTGAATTAAATGCCAACAATACAATGGGCAATTGGCAGTGCGAATGGTGGGTCAATGGTGTGATGATTGGAACAGCCTGCAACAATCAAAGTTTTACTTTAGGTGAAACCAATTGTCAAGATGTGCAGTTGCTGGTCACGGACGGGATGGGTTGTTCCGGAAGCAACATGGAGAACAATCTTTTTTGTGGACAATTGCCTCCTGTGGCAGCTTTTGCCGTTGATCCTGAGCAGCCCTTTGCAACAGACAATGAAGTGAACTACGTTGATCTTTCATCGAATGCCGTGCAGATTGAATGGGAAATTGAGGGGGAGGTTTTCAATACACCTGAAGTTACCTATCCCATCAATGGAACAGAGGGCACGCTGCAAAGTTGTTTGACAGCCGTCAATGCCAATGGCTGTGAAAACAAAGTATGCAAAATCATCACCATCATGGACGACTATGGCGTTTATGTGCCCACAGCGTTTACCCCCAATGAAGATGGTTATAATGATGGATTTGGTCCAGTACTTTATAATCTTCCTTTGGATGAGTTGAATTACGAGTTTGCCATCTACAGCAGGGATGGAGAGCAAATATTTTTGAGTAAGAATCCCAAGCAGAAGTGGCATGGGAATAAGGATGGTGGAGATATTTATGTCCTTCAAGACAGCTATGTATGGGTGCTGAAATTGAACATGCCCGGAGAGGGTGAGCAGAAAGTTTTTCGCGGTGATGTAAAAATTTTGCGATAAAAATGAAAAACCATTTTTTTTGAGAGGTCGTATCGTATTATCTTTGGCGCGGAGAGTTGGCAGAGTGGTCGATTGCGGCAGTCTTGAAAACTGTTGACTGTAACAGGTCCGGGGGTTCGAATCCCTCACTCTCCGCCAGATTAAATCGTGATCATCCCAACAACAGTTGGGATTTTTCATTTTTAGCAGTTGCTGATTCTGCACCGAAGGTGTAAGAAAGGCAACGATAAAAATGAAAATCAAGAAGCGAAGCGAATTGAGAGCGATTTGATCTGAAGCCACCCCCAAAAGGGGAAAAGCGAAGCTACTCCCTCACTCTCCGCCAGATTAAATCGTGATCATCCCAACAACAGTTGGGATTTTTCATTTTTAGCAGTTGCTGATTCTGCACCGAAGGTGATTGGTATGGCTCAGCGAAAAAAAGAATTCGCACTTGGCCGAGCACTACTTGGATTATCTCAGAAAAAATAAAAATGATATCTTAAAAAAGCATTTCACTTGGTACAACGAAGTAAACAAACTTTAAGCGACGTGGATACAACGTTTGTGGCAGAGATTGCTACTTAAATCATACACGTAAATCTCTAGATACAAAGCGCCATCCTTTACAAATAAAACATCAACATTCAGATGCAAAGGATACTGAACATCCTCAATTAAACTAAAGTCAACCACTTTGACCTTTGCTTTGAGAGAGAGATCAAAATCATTTCTTTTAATCACATTACTTTGAACATGATCCAAAACAGCCTTTAAATCAGGCAATGAAATCTTGGCTGTTTGGCACGCACAATGATCATCATTGCTCCTGACCTTAATCTCAGCAGTGAATTCATCCCACTCCTCGTTACAAATATGTATAAACTGATCTTTTTTCTTCATGTTTAAGGCGAGAAGCCTTATGCAATAATGCAACCAAAGCTTACTTTAAAACGATAACAAATGTTTAGACCTTTACTTTTGTTTCTTCAGCCTACTCAAATGAACGGATGAAATACCCAAATAAGAGGCGATCATGTGCTGGGGAATACGGCTTAAAATACCTGGGTAAACATGCTCAATTTCATCATACCGTTCTCTAGGCCCCAAGAGATAAGACATTTTTATTCGATCATCGTGCATCGAAAAGTAAAACTCGGCCAAGCGTCTTCCCAATTGCTCGCCACATGACAAATTCGCATATCCCCAATCAATGGCCCCGCGACTCAGTACTACTACTCTGGTATCCTCAATGGCCTGAATGCTGTAATTGGCTGGTTGTACTCTAAGATAACTAGCATAATCAGCGATAAACTGACCTTCCATGGCAAAATGTATGGTATGCTCTACACCGCTACCATTTTGAATAATTACCCTGACCAAACCCCGCTCAATAAAGAAAACTTCATCAGGAACTTTCCCAGCTTGGCTGAGCATTCCATTGCGTTTGAACTCAACAATTGAAAATCGATTGACAATAGAATGCAACTCAATGTCTGAGATATCGATGAATCTTGAAACAATTGACTTGAATAATTCCATAACTTAATTGTTGAACGAATTTAACAACGACCAACCTTGAACAAAATAAATAGCGGCTATTTTTTGTTGCATGCCATATTCTGCAATTGACGGCTTTGTAGTAGGCTGCTTCCCATTGTCGTCATTCAGACAAATGAACTCAAGCGTAGGAATGATATCAAGGCACCCCCAAGAGTTCTTGAACCTGCCTATGTATATCCACATAATAATTCCGGGAAATGAAATAGTAATTGGATGTATCGACCGTTTTAAAAAGGTTCAAGGCATGTGCTTTCTTGTTCATTTTCCACAATGCAGCTGCCTGATAAACCTTGAGTTGATCGTAATACCCTTTCCACGCAAACTCCTCCGATCTTGAAAACTGCTCCAATGCACTTTTTGTTAATTGATACAACGAAACAAAATCTTCTCTTTGATAAAGCGCATCACAAACAAAATAATGAAACCCGGGGAATTCTCGGAAAAGGCCAATTTTCCCGCGAGGAATACTCCGTTCTTCCAACCACATGACACCAAGAATGTTGGACTAATGCGCTGGTTTTGCGGTATAAAGAATTGCAAAGAAACATCTTCCCAAAACAAAAGGATGAACATCGCCAGACTCCCTTTCCCACGTTTCACGAATCTCTGCAGCATAATTTATCATGAGCGATTTATTGTTGGTTAGATATGCATGATAAAAAAAGATAGAAAGGCCAAAAAGACGATCATTCCGGCTGGTTGAAAACTGCAAATAATCCCTGTATCCATCCAACAAACCTTTCATTAACCAATCATAATCTGGAACCAACTCATAAAAAAACTTCCTTCCCAATTCTGACTTTGCAAGAATCCCCTTGACTTCATCAAACACGGATGGCTACTCTTTCAACAGCAATGCAATCTTTCTACAACTGGCCTGAAATGTCTTATCATCTGCGTCAATGGTCTCGAAATGCAAGGGCTGATAAAAGTCGATAACAAATTGCGCCATGGAGGATAGCTCTTGCCTCTGACCTTTGAGCGCAACGAATTTTTGCAATATTTCAATGGTGGAATAGGCTGGAGAGAAAGACGTTGATTCAAAACCCCATAACCTGCGGAGCGTATTGGCACTGATATTCAGCTTGGTTACCTCAAAAATCAACAACGATAGGGTTAAACAATCTTTTGCATATTGAATGGGAAAAGGCAAACATGATTGTACTTTTACTTTCAATGCCTGCAGTTCCTCAGTATCAATGGCGTTTCGTTTTCTAGACATGGTCAAAGTTACTTCACGCATTCAACCCAACATGCAGCCCGTTCTAAAAAAAATGCAAAATGTATGGAATTAAAGTACAACTAAAATGGGAACATTCTTTCCATCTCGAAAAATCTCCTCTCCCACTTTTTTGCCCATCAATGAGCTTCCCAGGGGAGAAAGTCCGCTGAGCACAAAAACTACTTGATCATCCCAACCTACTTTACCCATTGGCGTAATCAAATAATACCAACCCAAGTCGGTCTGGACCAAAGAACCCATTCTAACTTTACCCGTTGAAGAGCTATCCTCAGGCCGATACCGGAGCAATTCCTCCTGTTGTCTCTGAAACTCACTACGCTGCTTGGCCATCTGCTCCAATTCCAAATGCACCATTGCCGCACTGGTTTCATGCTTGTCCCCTGCTGAACTCTTTCCCTCCTGCTGATTGCTCTCCATCAGCCCTTGCCAATTGCGATTCAATTCTTGTTGCCGCTCTTGCATGATCGACAACAAATGGGCATACAGCAAATCCTTATTCATCTGATTGTATTCTATGGATGCGCATAAATTTTAACACCTTGATGCTGATACACCAATGTATACTGCTCACGCAATATCGAAGCCAAAGTTGAATCATGCTTCACCATGTCACACTTGACAGAATCAGTGAAATAAAAACAACCATCGCCCACCGCCTGCACCACATAATCTGGAACAAATTCCTGAAGGTCATTGATATAAACCTGATCCACAAAATCAGTCTCCTTGTAAAATCCAAAAGCAAACTGAGGATATAAAAAATGAGAACATCGCTCACATTGAAACAAATTGTAGTAGTGGTTGGCCCAGCCCCAAATCATCACTTTAGATCCAGGCTTGACATGGGCCTTCATGCCCTGATATACCGGATCATTGGCAAAAATTACTTCTGGTGTGCGGTACCCCCGAACAGGAAAAATCTCCTTCCTAAATTGTGGGTCCACTGCAATACCGAAAGGCAAAATCCACATCACAGCTAACAAAAAGCGTCGGTCTTTCCAACGATCCAAAGCGAAGGCTACAGACCAAATCACTGCAGGAATCATGAAAATACAATAGTGTTTGATGCCGTTGCGTGGAAGATAAATCGTTAGCAATACCACAATAGCCAAAATCACCACCAAACCATCCCTCCTGCCATTCATATCTGAACTTTTGATATTCCAAACTTTGTTATTCAATACAACAAAAGCGAAAAAAACCAACATTAAAAAAGGAAAAAACCACATCGCATTTAGAAACACCAACTTGAAAAAATAAAGAACAAATGAAGCATTGATTAGGTCTTTCTCAACCATTCCAAAGCCATTGGATTGGTATTGGGCAGCGATCATCGCGTTTTTGAAAAAGACGTCTACTGTTCCAAAAAAAATCAAAGGAGAAATGAGCAACAATGCAGCGCACACACTGACAAGAATGTATTGAAGGGTCAACATCCAAAAACGCTTATTGACCAGAAAAAAAAGACCTAAAAACCAAAGAAGAAGTGAGATGTACAACGCCTGTTCTTTGGCAAATGGGATGAAAACAGAACTTGCCGCCAATAACAATGCGCTACTCCGTAAATGAGTGGAATCCAGTAAGCGAAATAAAAAGCACAATGAAATCAAAATAAAAATCAATGCCGGCATTTCACTGTTGTAAGCAGCATAATCCACATACGTTGTCATTGCATACAACAACGTAAACCAAGAAATCGCTGTACAAACATGGCGCTCCTCAAATCGCTTGCGCATCACCATGAGGAGCAAACCCATGTTCAACATAAAAAACAGCATAAACAACAACCGCGCATGAACATAGGTCAATTCACTCACCAAACAAGCCAGCAATCCCAGAGGAATCACTGTCCAAGAGCGACTCATTTCGTAAGGATAAAATTCTTTGAACCAATTCCATGGATCCCTAGCAAATGTTCTTGCTGAAAAAATCCATTGGTGCTCATCTGGACTTGCTGAATACTCAACCAAAAAACTTCCCTTCATCACCAAGACATAAACCGCGCTCAGCATGGCCCATTGGAATTTCTTTCCTTTGCCAAAATCACTTTCTTGCTTCAGTAACTTGTAGGATAGCAATGCATACATTGCGCTCAGCAATAACGTCGGCAAGTAGGAAATGAAGTACGGAAATCCCATGTTGTTCTTTGATTATGAAACTAAAATAATGGATTTCGATGCGGGTGGACAAGAATAATGTGCGCAGAACTCAAATAATGGCGCCATTTCCGGCTATCCGCTTCAATCTCCCTGCGGGAGGATTTCCGCTACTATCCGGGGCGCATCGTTTCTAACTAGCCATTTACTTTTCTCGAAAAATCCAATCGATAAACCCATGTGGGTTGAAAATACCATTGATTGAACCATGTCCCCTTGGCTGTTGCCCAAGTCACATTCAAAGCTCCCAGTTCCAGATAATTTTGATCATTTAGTTTAATTCCTATCCCTGTATTGAACCAATTCTCATTGTATAACTTTTCAGAACCATTTGTCAATTCAAAGAAAAATTCTTGACCTATTGTCCAATAATTTCCAGATTCCCAATCACCTCGCAAAGCGATCTGATAACGCAAGCGATGTTTAAATGCGTCAGAAAAGAAACGGCTATCGTGACGCAGTCTATGTTTCACTGTTACCTTATTCCAATGCAATGCATAAGACGTTTGAAGAAATAACCTATGTTCATCAACATTCGCTTTGTCATATCCATTTTCAACTTGGTAAACATAACTGCCTGTTAAACCCCATGATTTGACTGGTGAATAAGTTATACTTTGCTCTGCATACATCAACAACCAATTGCGTGGTGAAACCCCTGAATATTTCACATCACCAAAAATGGGAGCTGCTGTAAAATAGTACAACTCATAATTGGTCTTTTCATTGAGTTTTCCCCACTGATTATACGTCGGGAAAACTCCATAAACATTGGTTTTCTGACCCATAATATTGACGGCTACGGTAAGAAATAAAATCAGAAAGACATATTGATGTACCTTTTTCATAATCTTAAAATCGCAATGCATCATATTACAAAGAATACCATTTTTTCCTGAAATAATACGCCAAACTAACCAATGCAATCAAAGCAGGAACCTCTACCAATGGGCCAATAACACCTGCAAAAGCCTGACCTGAATCAATTCCAAAGACACCAACTGCCACTGCAATGGCCAACTCAAAATTATTTCCGGTGGCTGTAAAAGCGATAGCGGTGGATTTACTGTAATCAGCACCAAAAAATTTCCCCAATACAAAACCGACAATAAACATAATGGCAAAATAAATGACCAACGGCAACGCAATGCGCAAGACATCCAAGGGAATGGCAACAATCATCTCCCCTTTTAGGGCAAACATGATAACAATAGTAAATAGCAAGGCCACCAAGGTTATGGGGGAAATCATTGGAACATATTTATCCTGAAACCATTGCTCACCTTTCCATGAAATTAATACATACCTACTTACAATACCAAGCAAAAATGGAATTCCTAGATAAATTCCTACACTCTCAGCAATTTGGCCTATACTAATGTTTACGTCAAAACCTTCAAATCCAAATAAAGGAGGCATAATCGTTATAAAGAGATACGCATAGACACTGTAGAGCAAAACCTGAAAAATACTATTTAAAGCAATAAGGCCTGCCGCATATTCCCTATTACCATCTGCCAAATCATTCCACACTACTACCATGGCTATGCATCGCGCAAGTCCAATTAATATCACTCCTACCATATACTCGGGATAGTCAGATAAAAAAATAATAGCTAGAAAAAACATCAATATGGGACCGATGATCCAATTTAGTATCAGAGATGCAGACAGCACCCTGACATTGCTAAAGACCAAACTCATCTTACCGTAATTAACTTTTGCCAATGGAGGATACATCATTAATATCAATCCAATGGCCAGTGGGATATTGGTTGTACCACTAGAAAAGCTGTTGATGAAGGTTGCAGATGACGGTATGAAGTATCCAAAGGCCACCCCTATCAGCATGGCTAAGAATATCCACAACGTTAAAAAACGATCTAAAAAGCCCAAACGTTTTCTGGAAACAGCAGGGCTACAATTATTGCTTGACATGGATTAAAATTGATTGGTTGTATTTTGTTGCAATCTTATGGATACCTCGTGAAAAACATACAAACACTCTAAGCCTATCTGTTTGCAGCGCTCCAAATACTTTTGATCTTGCAAATCTGTTCCATCAAAGCTCTTTGGATCGTCGTAAGTTGTAGCTACCCGAACCGATACACCCGGAATAAATGGACAATTTTCCTCTGCATCAGAACATGTCATGATGGCTGCAAAATTAGATTTGGGATTGACTGCATCGTCATAAACTTTAGAAAAACAAATACTAAACAAACCTTCACCAAACTGAACTTTGTATTTGGGATTAGATGAATCGTCCATTGGTTCTATTTCAAACCCAATACTGCGCAATGCTGCTATTGCATTGGGATGAAATGCTGTTGCCTCTGTTCCTCCTGAGAAGGTCTGAACCCCATCGATTTTGAAATAAGCGGCTGCCAGCGCTGACCAAATTTGTCCAAAGTGACTTCGTCTAGAATTATGGGTACATATATAAACCAATTGAACTGGCCGAGATGCCAATCGCTCCGATTCAACATAATCAACTAGACGGTTTAATATTGACTTCCGTTCTGATGAAATTCTATCAATCTGAATCACCAATTCATCACAGAGTGTTTTCAAAGTTTCATTTATCATACTATTGAATTTTCTATTCAACAACATCCACCTCCTGGGGTGCATGCATTAACTTTACCTAGATTCTTGATTTCGACTTTCATTTTCGATTCCGGAATACCACAAGCATCCTCTGCCAAACATGCCGTTTGTTTGGATTGTAAAGTGAACTTTTCTCCGTTGTAATTTAAATCAAACACGCCAATCGTCTCTTGCTGATACTCTACTTGCACTTCCAAGTCTTGAATACCATACAAACCATCAGCAATTGCAATAATGCCCAAAAACTTTTGCGCAGTCAATCGGTGATCCGTATCTCCAGCCACCCACAATTGAAAAGTAGCACTGCGCTCATTGCGCATCTTACCGCCACAATCCACATAATTCTTTAACACCAATCCCATTTCTGTAATGTGGAAATGCGCTGGTACGCTATTACCATTGGGTAATACGAACCCAATAGATGCTTGCGTTTTTAAAACTTCTACTAACTCTTTGACTTTCATACTAACAACATTTTTGAACGATTTTACTTTCTATTTTTCCAAAATACCTCTGAATCTTTTGCATGGTCTTTTCATTGATGCAATAGCAGATAGCAGTTCCCTCAACGCTTCCTTGAATAACATCCGCTTGTTTCAATTCTTTGAGATGCTGAGAAACCGTTGGCTGCGCCAATGGCAAATGATCTACGATATCACCGCAAATACAAGTATCCACAGACAACAAATACTCAACAATGGCAATGCGCGCGGGATGCGCCAATGCCTTGAACAACTGAGCCATGTAATTCTCTCTTTTACTAAATTGATCAGTCTTAGTCGCTCCCATTTTATTTATTTATTGCAATATTACGATAAAGTTTCGAAAAAAATTATCTATTCCTCCTCTTTAATTTTTCATCCTTCTCCAAGGAAACTTTATAATTCTCCAAATTGCCTTTTATTCTGACATTGACAAAACGCCTTTTTCTCTGATTACTGGACTCTTCAACTTCAGAAGCGTCATTAATCTCTGCGTCTTTTCTTGACTTTCCAAACAACTTAGTTGACGCCGCTTCTGAAACCAACTTCCAAGGAATGCGGAGATAATAATCCATGTTAAAGTCCATATCTTGTTTACCGCTCATCTCAAGATAACCAAGATTAGAACTGATGGACATATTGGGGATATTCAGAACGCCATTCTTAAAATCAATGTGATTTTGCAATGTGTCAAATACAACCATCCTCAACTGGGAATCCGAAAAATAGTCGGACATTGCCTGAAGCATCTCAAAATTTTCAAGCTTTCCCTTCAACACCTCAAGATCCAAATGCACTTCAGAGGATTCCAAAATGGGCGCAAAATCCTTGTGCAAAGATATTTTAAAATTGACATCTGCATTGGCTATACCATGAAGATTCTCGGAAACCAGGTAATCTTGACCAAAATTGTCCAACTTAAAAAACAACCTATCCAAATCAACGTGATCGACATTCAATGAACCTTTCAACCAAATGTGTTTAGGGTCCTTGGCATTCAACATACCGTTCAATACAAAGTCCCCATCAGCAGCTGAAAACTTCAACTTCCGCACATCAACCACATGATTTTCATGCGTCCTAAAATCACCTGAAACATTGGTCAAATGATACTTGTGGTATTTCAAATCTCCTATCTCAATATCACCGTTCATCTCCGCAAAAGGAAGAGTATAAACGTTGTATCCTTCATCGTGGTAAGATGTAGTCTGTTGCGGCTGATTGTTGGAAATGATCTTCTCTTGCCAAGCGAACAATTGATCAAAATCCATACGTCTGGATTTTAAATGTACCTGATTTGTTTCGCCTTTCTGCTGGTTAAAGTAATGAACAAAATCACCGGCCAAATCAGAATTCCCAATTTGCAAATCCAAATTCCTGACATCCAAATGATCATCATCAAAGTTCATTTGAAATGATAAATTAGCCAAATCCAAATGATGGCCCTTCATACTACCCTTGCTATGCAGAACATTTAATTGCACTCGAGATAGACTATCTTGAAAATGTACATAAGCATTACCATTTATACTTAATCCATCCAATTCCTCCAATTGATAATCACTCGGTAAAAACAACTGCCCTTTGTATCCGATGATGTCTCTCAGTTGCAGCCTATCACTTCTCAAATTGAAATTAACTTGAGTTGAACCCTTTGGTTTGTCTTGAAACCACAGGTCATAATGAGACAAGTCACCTGAAAAATGAAAATCACTTTGATCTATTAACCCGCTAAAATCAATGACTTTAAAATCCTTGTCCGTTACATAAACATCTGCATGAAAATCATGTAATCTGTGAGCGTAATGTTTAAATCCAACGTTGAGATCATCAATAAAAAACTCCCCCTTGGGCAGATAAGCTGACTCTGTAAAACTTCTAGCAGAAGCGTTAAAATGCATTCTCATACTCCAATCATTCAGCTCCTCATCCAAAGACGTGGAAGCAGATCCCGTGAGTTCAAACAAATCAACATGCTTGCTTTTGATATCCAATTTGGCAATTACAGGAATTGCTGTGTGATGTATAATGGCTGGCAAATCACTGATTGATCCCGTCATGTGAAAATCACTTCTCCCAATCGTCAAATCACAACGATCAATGTGTCCGTAGTGCCCATCAACTTTTAAGTCAAAATCAAAATCATGAATGGGCAAAGGGTAATTGGAGTTAATGAACTTTAAGTTCTCCACTTTTAGCTCTGTGTAATAGGATTCATTTAAGCGCTCAATACTTTTTTCAGGATGTGTCAAATCAATTACATCATGAAAATTCATGGTCAGCAATACCTTCCCTTCTAAATCATAAAAATCTCTTAACCCCAAAAACTTTGTAATAAAATTCAAATTAAAATCTGAATTCAGTTTTAAATTGATGTCGGGTTCTTCAAAATTTTTCACAACTAAATCACCCGAAAAAACACCAACTTCAGGTCGCATTGAAAAGTCTCGCAACCCAAATTCCATTGTTTCCACACTATGTTTTGACCCATTTGTAAAATAACCTGAAAATGAAAGATCATTCAACTGTTTGTGAACCTCTGTATTTTCCACAAAGCCTGCTTGACAGCCAAATTTGGCATCAATGGCTGGTGTTTTTCCATTCACACAACTACCAACGATTTTGGCATCAAAAAAAATCTTCCCACGATTATCATATTTGGACAAGACTGAATCCAATTCCTGCGGTGCAAGTGCCAGAAATAAATCAAAGTTGGGTTTGTTTCCAGAAATCATAAGATCCAAAAACATTTCCCTATCTAAATCAATACTTCCCGCTAATTCAAAATTTGCTCTTTCAAGGGAAACGGAAGTAGAGTCAATGGTTAACAATTGATTTAGCTTATTCAAATGCACATCCGTTTTTAGAGCAAGATGCTTGTTTCTTAAAAAAGTAGAGTCCCCATTCATCAGCAAAGAAATTTTGAACTGTGCATCTAAATCAAAAAGTACCTCAACTGAATCCGTTTTAATTGCTGATTCTAAATCACTTAATAATAAATCAATCTTCATCCCATTGACTCTATTCTCCTTGTTGAAGTCAATATCTTTCATGACTATTGATTTCAATGACAAATGAAATTCTTCTTCGATATCAGGAACAGGATGCACTGGTTTAAACGCATTGATAATATTGAACTCATCATCACTGTACTGCACCACATCACAGTGCCCTTGTTCGAGGTGAACTTGATTGATTTCCATTTTGCCATTCAGTATCGTCCAAAGGTTAAAACCGATATAGACATCATTGAATTGCGCGATAGGTTTGATAGATAAGTTTTTAGTCTCATGAATGCGCAGGTCTTTTAAATCAATATCTACCAGAGGGAAATCTGTGATGAAATCGATTTCTGAACGATCGATAGAAATATTCCCAACAAAATCTTCATTGGCCTTCTTCAGTAACTCTTGAACCAAGGAATTGTGCTGAAAGTGAAGAACAACAATAACAATAATCAAACATGCAACAGGAACTGTCAAAAGACATATTAATCCTATTCTCAACCATTTTGGAAATTTTGTTGCCGCCATTCAAATCCGAAGATAATATGATAAACATCATTATTAAAAGCATCAATGGAATTTGCGGGTAAATTTTATTATTTCCATCGTAAATTTTTTATTTATCTCCTGTATTTTTTGATTAACCAAAACAAATTTTTCAGTGAATCCATATCTTAGAAAAATGAAACGCATCAGCACATTTGAAGAGTACAAGCAAACTTATAAATATAGCATAGATCAACCTGAAAAATTCTGGGGTGATATTGGCCAATCGTTTGCTTGGAAAAGGAAATGGGATACCGTTTTAGCTGGAGAATTTTCGCAAGCCCAAGTAAGATGGTTTGATGGCGGACAACTCAACATTACAGAGAATGCGTTGGACCGACATTTAATAAACAAAGCAAATCAACCTGCCTTGATTTGGGAAGCCAATGATCCCGATACACCTTCACGAACTTTCACGTATTATGAACTGCATCATGAGGTTTGCATCGCTTCAGCGATGTTGCGAAAAATGGGCGTTAAAAAGGGTGATCGCGTTTGCATATACATGGGAATGGTGCCTGAACTCACGATTGCTGTCTTAGCCTGCGCACGAATTGGAGCCATCCATTCCGTGATATTCGGAGGATTCAGTGCCAAAAGCATCTCAAACCGAATTGAAGATGCACAAGCTGCTTGGGTGATCACCATGGATGCCGCTTTGCGCGGCAATAAACACATCCCGCTCAAGCCGCTGGTGGATGAAGCTTTGGCAGAAACCAATACCGTAAAGAAAGTTTTGGTCTACAATTACCTGCAGACCAATATTGTCATGAATAACAACGACATTGATTGGGGAAATTTAAAAAAAGAGGTAATTGATGCAAACAATTCTTTTCAACCAGCGGAAACGATGGAAAGTGAAGATCCATTGTTTATTTTGTACACCAGTGGATCAACAGGCAAACCAAAAGGCGTAGTTCACAGCACAGCGGGTTATATGGTTTGGACGGCATACACTTTTTTAAATGTTTTTCAATATCAGCCGGGACAAGTTCACTTCTGCACCGCAGATGTTGGTTGGATCACAGGGCACAGTTATCTCATCTATGGCCCATTGCTCAATGGAGCAACTACTGTGATGTTTGAGGGAATACCTACCTACCCCGACGCTGGTCGATTTTGGGACATTGTCAAAAAACACAACGTTAATATTTTTTATACGGCACCCACGGCCATTCGCAGTTTGATGTCACAAGGAAATGAGTGGTTACAAGGTAAGGATTTGAGCAGTTTAAAAGTATTGGGAACTGTAGGAGAGCCCATCAATGAGGAAGCTTGGCAGTGGTATCATGAAAAAGTGGGGAAAGGTAAATGTCCAATTGTGGATACCTTTTGGCAAACAGAAACTGGCGGTATCATGATTGGTTCATTGGCCGGTGTTACGACGCAAAAACCCGTATTTGCGACCTTACCCATGCCGGGGGTTCATCCTGTCTTGTTGGATGAGAAGGGGCAAGAGATCATGGAGAATGATATTACCGGTAATCTATGTTTCAAATCACCATGGCCCTCAATGATTAGAACGACCTATGGTGACCATGAACGCTGTATCATCAATTACTTCAAAACATATCCTGGATACTATTTCACGGGAGACGGAGCCTACAGGGATGAAAATGGAATGTATCGTTTAACAGGCCGGGTGGACGATGTATTGAATGTCAGCGGACACCGCATTGGAACAGCAGAAGTTGAAAACGCAATTAATCACACGCCTGAAGTCATCGAGAGTGCCGTCGTAGGATATCCGCATGATATCAAAGGACAAGGCATTTTTGCCTTTGTTATTTGTGACAACCATCATCAAATCAACATTGCGGAAAAAAAAATAGAAATACTACTAACCGTTTCGCAACAAATTGGAGCCATCGCCAAACCAGACCAAGTCTTGATTGTTGCGGGCTTACCCAAAACCCGAAGTGGAAAAATCATGCGCCGTATTTTACGTAAAATAGCAGAAGGTGAATTTGAATCCATTGGAGACACGACATCTTTGCTGGACCCCAATGTAGTTGCTGAAATTATTGAGGCCATAAAAAAATAAGGTTGTAAATAGATTACAACCACCCTCATCAATTTTGGAAAAACTCAACAATGATGAACACATTCCTACACCCTAGTTTGCTTCAAGAAGCCATCGCATTACGCCCTGTTACAACGCATGAATTGAAACTGAATCACCGTGATGGGAGTCTAAGAAAAACGGCCATCATCGATCTTAAAAAACACTTTATTGGCCAAAATGGACCATTTGTTTTTCTCAAGCAAATTTGCTCTACCCTTATTCCTGAGCGCAACTATTCTAAAACGACAGAACAATATTGGATTAAAAAACAAGATCATTGGGAAACTATTCCTCAAATAGAAGCAGCAAAGATTTTGCAATGGGAATACATTCCTGCTGAAACTCCAGATTTTGCATTTTAAATACCAAAGGTTTTAGTAACATAGTGAATGCTTGAACTATCTTCGGATGGTGAAAAGAAGAACGTTCATTCATCAATTGGGAGGTGTGACAGCTGGCTTTTTGCTGGCTCCCTCGTTATTATCAGCGGCAATTGGACGTGAACAATCCAATACATGGGAAACCTTGCCTATGATGATGGACAATGAGGATATATTTTCTTTTATCAATCGGGTAAATGGCTCATTCGACTTATCCATGTACCGCAAGATTTTGGGTCATGCCAATGCCTTTAAGGAGGGTGATGAAATTGCGGGAATAGCTGCGCCCAATGAATCTCAGCGTGAACTAGCTCGGACACTTCTTTCCAATACCGTATTGGGTGATATCATTATCCACCCCATATTTCAAGACAATCAGTCCGCATTGATAACGGCTGACATGGAAGATCATTCCATTCAAAAATTGACTTTTGGAAGACTGAAAGAATTTTTACTTAATGAAAGCGAAGACTCTATCAAGCAATTACCCAATCTTCACAGTGATCAGATAGCATGTGTTGTAAAACTGATGAGTAATGAAGAATTAATTGCGGTAAGTCAAAAAATATTTCACCCTTTGCCACAAAGTCAAATAGGTGCAAAAGGATATATGGGCGCAAGGGTGCAGCCCAACTCGCCAACGGATGATCCAGAGGATATTTTCTGGCAAGTCATGAATGCATGGTCTTTCGCAGTGGGCGATGTTGTGCTTGGAACCAATCCGGTTTCGAGCGAACCCTCTTCAGTAGCCAAAATTGAATCTACACTTCAAGACATCATTGAAACTTTCTCGTTGACGGACACAATTCCGCATTGTGTTTTGTCACACATAGATGTGCAAGCAACTGTAGAAAAGATGCAACCCGAATCAACAGGAATTTGGTTTCAAAGTATTGCGGGTACAGATGCTGCGAATCAAACTTTTGACATCACCATAGATAAAATGAAAGCCCATGTTGCGCAGCGCAGAGGTAGGTATGGACTTTATGCTGAAACGGGACAAGGAGCTGATGGGACCAATGGTCATGGAGAAGGTTTTGATATGGTCATCCATGAATCCAGAAAGTACGGATTTATGCGACATCTTAAAAAATTGATTGCAACTCAAAAAGCGGATCATCAAGCTTGGGTTCATGTGAATGATGTGGCAGGATTTATTGGGCCAGAAGTTTTTAGAACGAAGGAGCAATTGGTCAGATGTTGTTTAGAAGATTTGGTCATGGGCAAATTGCATGGCCTCACCATTGGTCTTGATATTTGTAGTACGCTGCACATGGATGTCAGTTTAGATGATTTGGATTGGTGCATACAACAAATTATGCCCGCCAACCCTGCCTATCTCATGGCATTGCCTACAAAAAACGACCCCATGCTCAGTTACCTTACCACATCCTTTAGTGATCATGTTAAAATCAGAAAGGACTTTGGCTTTAAAGTCAATGACAAAATGTGGAATTTTTTCAAAGTAATCCAAGTCATTGATAACAATAACCAACCTACAAAGTACTTTGGAAATCCCATTGCGGTCTATTATCAATACCTTCTGCGAAAAGGAGATCAGCGAACTTGGGAGGAAATAAAGATTATTGGACAAGAAGCCATTGAACGAGTAGAAAAAAGAGGTGTTCCCATTGCACAGGGCTTTGGAGAAAACACATGGGATTTGGAACCTCGATTGGACAAGGAAATAAGATCCATCTATGAAGATGCCAAAATGAGTATCTGGCAAGAATGGTCTTCGCCATTCATAAAGTCCATTTCACCTTTACTGACTTTA
>CAMCTV010000027.1 GCA_945878635.1 Chryseobacterium gleum
ATAGTCTCCTTTTTTCAACACTTTCCCTACAGTCTTGGATGCGCTAATTACTGGGCCAAGGTCGGGAAGGTTCATGTTGTTGATGGGCGTTGGCACAGCCACAATAAAGAATCCTACTTCTGCTAAATCTTCTACCTTGTGGGTGAATGTAATGTCGCACCCTTCGAATGCGCTGCTTGGCAATTCATTGGACGGGTCAATGTTGTTCTGCATCATATTGACACGTTCAGGGTTGATATCAAAACCAACCACTTTTAATTTCTTTGCAAACTCCAGCGCAATGGGAAGTCCTACATAGCCTAATCCAACTACACAAAGGCTTTTTTTCTTTTCAATTAAATCTTGGTAAATCATGATGTTATTTTAAGCAGGTTACAGTTTCGTTTTCTAATTTGTATTTTTCTTGGGTCTCAGGACACATGGCTATGCCATTTTGATCAAAGGTTAATTTGTGTCCAGCTTTGGACATCCAACCTTTGTGTCTTGCAGGGTTGCCCACCATGAGGGCAAAAGCTTTAACCGGTTTGGTAATCACCGCACCGGCGCCAATAAAGGCATACTCACCGATTTCATATCCGCACACTATTGTCGCATTGGCTCCAATGGATACACCCTTGCGTATGATGGATTGTCGGTACTCATCTTTTCTGACAACGGCACTGCGGGGGTTGATGACATTGGTGAAAACGCATGATGGACCCAAAAAAACATCGTCCTCACAGATTACTCCCGTGTAAAGACTTACGTTGTTTTGTACTTTCACATTGTTTCCCAAAATGACATCAGGACTGATAACAACATTTTGTCCAATATTACAACGCTCTCCTATCTTGCAATTGGGCATGATGTGGGAAAAGTGCCATATTTTGGTACCTTCTCCGATCACGCATCCCTCGTCAATTACAGCTGTTTCATGTGCGTAATACCCCATTATTTTTTGTTGTAAAGTTCAAAGTTCTTGTGCTCAATTTTGTTCAAATCATCCAATGAAAGTGTTTTGAAATAGTCATACGTGATTTTCAATCCTTCACTGCGGTGCACCTTGGGCTCCCATCCCAATATTTCCTGGGCCATCGTAATATCGGGTCTGCGCTGTTTGGGATCGTCTGTGGGCAATTCTTTGTATATAACTTTCTGATTGGTTTGGGTTAGTTTGATGATCTCCTCAGCAAAGTCCTTGATGGTGATTTCATCCGGATTCCCAATATTTACGGGCTGAGCGTAATCACTCATGAGCAATCGATAGATGCCTTCCACCAAATCATCCACATAGCAGAAGCTTCGCGTTTGTGATCCATCGCCAAAAATGGTCAAATCTTCACCGCGCAATGCCTGGCCAATAAAGGCAGGTAAAACACGTCCATCATTGAGGCGCATTCTAGGACCGTAAGTATTGAATATGCGAACAATTCTGGTTTCCAATCCATGAAAAGTATGGTAGGCCATGGTAATGGCTTCTTGAAAACGCTTGGCCTCATCGTAAACCCCGCGCGGGCCCACTGGATTAACATTTCCCCAGTAACTTTCTACTTGCGGATGCACGTGAGGATCCCCGTATACCTCACTGGTACTTGCCACAATGATTCGCGCCTTTTTTTCCTTGGCCAATCCCAAGCAATTGTGTGTGCCCAAAGAACCAACTTTCAAAGTCTGTATTGGGATTTTTAAATAATCAATGGGAGAGGCGGGTGATGCAAAATGCAGGATGTAATCCAGTTTTCCGGGAACATGGATGTACTTGGAAACATCATGGTTGTAAAATTCAAATTGGGGCAAGGGGAAAAGGTGCTCAATATTTTTAAGGTCACCAGTGATTAGGTTGTCCATCCCCACCACATCAAATCCTTCTTTAATGAAACGGTCACAAAGGTGTGAACCCAAAAATCCGGCAGCTCCGGTAATCAGTACTCTTGCCATTTTATTGGGTAATTGCTTGTCTTCCGATGCTGTAATAATTCCACCCCGTCTCTTTCATTTTGCCCACCTCATATAGATTTCGGCCATCGAAGATGACGGGTGTTTTCATTGATTTTTTCATCAATTCAAAGTCGGGATTGCGGAACATGCCCCATTCAGTGCAGATCAATAACGCATCAGCATCTTCCAACAGGGAGTACTGATCTTGCGAGTATTGAATGGGGTAATTTTTTTGTTTGTCTACATTTTCCATAGCCTCTGGATCGTAGGCAATGATATCGGCGCCGGCTTCCAATAAATGCTCGATCATGTACAATGCGGGAGCTTCACGGATGTCATCTGTATCAGGCTTAAAGGCCAATCCCCAGATGGCAATCTTCTTTTTGGTCAATTGCTGTCCAAAGTGTTCCATGATGGGAGAAAGCAAAGTCGTCTTTTGACGGTCGTTGACTTTCATGACACTTTTTAGAATTCTAAACTCATATCCATTTTCAACTCCGCTCTTGGCCAAGGCTTGAACATCTTTTGGAAAACATGATCCACCATAACCGATTCCAGGAAACAAGAAGCGTTTGCCAATGCGCTCATCCGTGCCAATGCCCAAACGAACCATATCAACATCAGCGCCAACTTTCTCACAAAAGTTGGCGATTTCGTTCATGAAAGAAATTTTTGTGGCCAAGAATGCATTGGCCGCATATTTGGTCAATTCCGCGCTGCGCTCATCCATAAAAATTAATGGATTGCCCTGGCGAATAAAGGGTTTGTACAACTCTTCCATGACCTTTTTGGCGCGGTCACTCGATGTTCCAACGACAACACGATCCGGTTTCATGAAATCATCCACTGCAAATCCTTCACGCAAGAATTCAGGGTTGCTGACAATGTCAAAGGGGACTTGCGCTTTGCGCGCTACCGCTTCTCTTACTTTCTCAGCTGTACCCACTGGAACGGTTGACTTGTCTACAATGACTTTGTAATCTTTGATGATCCATCCCAAATCGTCGGCTACTTTCAAAACGTAACTCAAATCGGCGCTCCCATCTTCACCTGGAGGAGTGGGCAATGCCAAAAAGATAATTTGAGCCTGATCAATGGCTTCTTGCAAATTGGTGGTAAACTTCAGTCGTCCTTCTCTGATATTTCGTTCAAACAAAACATCCAAATGCGGCTCATAAATAGGAATCTTTCCTGCCTTCATGGCATTCACCTTTTCCTCGTTGATGTCTACGCAAATGACCTTATTTCCTGTTTCAGCAAAACAAGTCCCTGTGACAAGGCCAACATAGCCTGTTCCCACCACCGCAATATTCATATAATTTCATTTTAAGTGTAAGCGACAAATATAATCATACCACGCGGTTCTGCAGGCAAATTTGACCAGATGATTTTGTGAGATTTTTATGAGTTTTTGTGGTGTCAAAAATGGGATTCATTTTAGCTTTGCTTCATGTCTGAAATATTGAAAATTCAGGGCGTTTCGAAATCTTATGGAAAACACAAAGCACTTTCTTCCGTCAGTTTGACAGTGAAATCTGGTTCTGTGTATGGATTGTTGGGGCCCAATGGAGCTGGAAAAACCAGCTTGATTCGTATCATCAATCAAATTACCGCCCCAGATGAAGGTTCGGTACTTTTCAAGGGTGAGTCATTGCGTCCGGAACACATAGAGCACATTGGCTATTTGCCGGAGGAGCGCGGATTGTACAAAAAGATGAAGGTGGGGGAGCAGTGTATTTATCTTGCTCAATTGAAGGGTTTGTCCAAACAGGAGGCTGTGAATAGACTCACTTATTGGTTTGAACGTTTTGATATTATGGCGTGGTGGAACAAAACCATAGAGGATTTGTCCAAAGGAATGGCCCAAAAGGTGCAGTTCATTACTACCATTTTGCATGAGCCTGAGTTGTTGATATTGGACGAACCTTTCAGCGGTTTTGACCCCATCAATGCCAAGTTGATACAAGAGGAAATGTTGCGTTTAAAGTCAAAAGGTGCCACCATTATTCTTTCTACCCACGATATGGGAAGCGTTGAAGAATTGTGTGATGACATCGGGTTGATTGATAAATCTCACCTGATTATCAGCGGTCCGGTAGCCGAGGTCAAGGCTAAGTTCAAGGAGAATTTGTTTGAAGTAGCCTACAAAGGCACAGCCATGGAGTTGGGCATCCTGATGGGTCATCAGTTTGAATTGGTTCAAAATGATGTTGCTACAGAATACAACACCGCAAAGATTAGAATTTCGCCAGGACACAATCTGAATCACTTGCTCTCCGTCATGATGCCCCAGTTGGAGATAGTTTCTGCACGTGAAATTATCCCCAACATGAATGAAATTTTTATTAAAGCCGTTACCCAAAACCAATTGACCCATGAATAAAATATTACTGATCATCAAACGAGAGTATTTGAGTAGGGTAAAGAAGAAGAGTTTCATCATCATGACTTTCTTGGGGCCCATTCTTTTTGCGGCATTGATGTTTGGCGCAATTGCGGTAACCATGAACGACAACTCGGTTTATCAGGTTTTGATCGTCGACCCCTATGAAGTGATTACCCAAAAGGATTCAACAACGGGGACTATTTATCCTCGGTTTACCAATCATTTTAAGGATTCAGAAAAGGTAATGTACTCCTTCTCCAGAACGGCAGTTCCCCCAGAGGCTTTCAAAGAAAGTCAATACCAGGTCATGTTGGAGGTAGATGAGGCCACCATCAATGATGGGAAATGCAATTTCTTTTACAAAAAATTTCCGGGTGAGTTTGTGCAACGCAAAATGGGCGATGATTTGGAAAACTCATTGGAAAAGCACCGTGTCATTGACAGTTTGCAATTGGACTATGAAAAGTACAAAAGGGCTAAAGTCTCCGTTTCTTTTGCTGACATCAACGTAGACAACTTGGGACAAGAGGACAGAACCCAAGAGAAAGCTTTTATCGGTTTCATTTTTGCCATTTTGATATACATGTTTATTTTCATGTACGGTGTTCAAGTGATGAGGGGGGTTATTGAAGAAAAGACCAACCGCATTGTTGAAGTGATCGTGAGTTCTGTGAAGCCTTTTCAGTTAATGATGGGCAAAGTGATTGGAATTGGATTGGTGGGATTGACCCAATTTTTAATGTGGGTTTTGCTGTCATTCGTCGTTTCTTCAGTAGGCTTGTCCTTCTTTGCCTCCAATATCGCCAGTGGAGCGGCGGTGGTTGAAAATGCGCAAGTGATGCAGACAGGCATGGATCAGGCGGTGATGATGAATGAACTCATGAATAATCAGGCCATCAATTGGTTCTTTCAAATCAATTGGACATTGATGATTGGATTGTTTTTGTTTTATTTCATTGGTGGATATTTCTTGTACGCCAGTTTGTTTGCAGCCATTGGTGCGGCGGTGGATAGCGAAACAGATACGCAACAGTTCATGGCTCCTGTTTCTTTGCCTCTGGTTTTTGGCTACATCATTTCAGCGATGATGATTGACAACCCTGAAAGTTGGGCGGGTAATTTCTTTTCAGTCTTCCCATTGACATCTCCAGTAGTGATGATGGTAAAGGCGACCGTTTCATCCACCTCGGTGGGAATGATTGTGCTGTCCATGGTTATTTTGGTCATCACCTTCATTGCTTTCATTGCATTAGCTGGTAGAATTTACCGGGTTGGTATATTGATGTATGGTAAAAAGGCCAGTTACAAAGAAATTTGGAAGTGGATCAAATACAATCCTTGATCATGGGGCAACGAATGGCGATTGTGGATTGCGGGACCAATACCTTTAATATCTTGATTGCGGAGCAGTCTGATAAGGGTGATTGGGAGACTTTGTTTTCCAATAAATGGCCAGTGAAAATTGGTGAGGGTGGTTTTGAGGATCGGCAAATTACGGATGCCCGCATGGCCAAAGGATTGGACGCTTTGCAATACTACTACTCTATTGTCCAAGCTTACCAAGTAGGCAAGGTTCATGTATTTGCAACATCAGCACTTCGTGATGCCCGAAATACGGACGTTTTTAAATCACATGTCAAGTCATTAACCAATTGGGAGATTTCAGTTATTGATGGGGATGAAGAAGCCCAGCTTATTTATGAAGGAGTTCAGCAAACAATGGATTTGCATGAAGTGCCAACATTACTCATGGATATTGGTGGAGGCAGCACGGAGTTTATTATTACGACAGCAGAGGGGATTGTCTTCAAACATAGTACACAGCTGGGAATCAGTAGAATTTTTGAGCAGGTGCCCATGATGGATCGCGCACAAAAGAATCAATTGAATCTAATCAAACAAATTTTTGATGCTGACACCCAAGAACTCAAGAAAGCTTTGGCTCAATATCCTTGTGAAAGACTGGTGGGAGCTAGTGGATCTTTTGACACTTTGTTAGAGTTGTATTATTATACAAATAAAAAGGAGAGAATTTGGTTGAGCCACCAGGCCCAAGAAATTCCCGTTGAGGCCTTTGCTTCTATTTACATGTTCATGATGGGGTCCAGTTATGAGGATCGATTGAAGCACCCTGCCATTCCCAATTTGCGGGTTCAATTTATGCCCATTGCCATATATCTGATGAAATTGGTTTTGGATTTGCAGCCTTTTAATCAAATATATCGCTCTCCCTATGCGTTGAAAGAGGGGGTGCTCAAGCGATTGCAAAGCAGATGAAAATAAAGAGGCCAAAATACATGGTAAGGAATGTGATCATCATAACGATGGTGCCATTGTTTTTCTTGGGTTTGGCTTTGCAATTTTCTGTCGTGCAATCATGGTTGGCACATAAGGCTGCTGGTTGGCTGTCTTATGAGTTGAACACCCAAGTAGAGGTGAAATCCGTAGGCTTTGATTGGGGATTGCATTTTTATTTGGAGGATTTGGACATTTGGGATCAAAACAACGATAGTTTGATTCACGTGCACTCTTTGGTTGTAGAAGATTACTCGGGTTTGTTCAATGGTAATTGGCAAATGAATGGAGTAGTGCTCAAAGAGGGTAGCATTCACATTGTGCAGAGACAAGACAGTACATGGAACTATGATTTTATTGCCGATTATTTCAATCAGTCAGATACTGCACAGTCTGGTGATTTCTCTATCCAATTGTCTTCTTTTATAATTGAAAACACTGATTTGCACTACCATGGATTGGAACCCATATTGGCCAGTCACAATGAAATAAGTGTGTCCAATTTGTTTGTGACCATGCGGGATATCAAGATACATCCAGGTGAGGGCAGCGTCAAGTTGGAGGAAATTCAGTTTGAAACAATAGGTCAATTGGCTTGCCATGATGCAAAGGTTAATTTACATTGGAGCGAAGGCGAAATGCATTTTTCGGAATTGAATTTAAAGACAACTTTGAATGAGCTTTCTGGAGATGTCAAATTGCTATTTGCGCAGGGTCAGCCGATGCAAATGGAGTTGGATGTACAAGGATTTCCTTTGAATCTATCTGAGTTTGAATACATTGTTCCTGCTTTGGGAAATTGGAAAGAGTCAGCATGGGTGAATGTTCAAGCCAGCGGTAATCTTGACGATATTCAAATAAAACAATTGGATTTGGGTTATGGCGCGATGACGCGTTTGAGTTTAAATGGCGAATTGTCTCACATCACAGAAAAGGAACTTCGTTCGGTGAATTTAATGGTGAACAATGTAACCACCAATCGGGCTGATTTGAATGATTTGGTCACGCGGCTTGACCCCGGGGTGAAATTACCCGATAATCTATCCGCATTGGGATTAATTCAGTTCGAGGGTGTGTTGACAGGGAAGAAGAACACTTGGAGAGCCTATGGCGATTTGTACACGGACATCGGCGATGTGAAGGGAGATATGGATATTGACATGGAAGAAATGGCCTATTCGGGATTTATTGTAACGGAAAATTTTGATTTGGGTGCCTATTATCAAACCCCAGAATGGGGAGCCGTTACCGCTCAGTTGGATGTAGAGGGAAAGGGATTTGTGCTTAAAACCATGCAGTTGGATGCCAGCGGGGTAATTGATGCTTTGAATTATCACGGTTATACCTATCGCCCAATAAACATTGAAGGTTCAATGTCCAATGGTTTTTTTAAGGGAGCAGTTACTGTGTCAGATCCCAATGCCCAGATCAGCTTTGACGGATTGGTGGATTTCAATGCGCGAAAGCCTAAAATATTCTGCGACCTTGTTATCGATAATCTGAATTTTAAAACCATCGGATTGTTTCCTGATTTGCCGTATAGCGCATTGAGCGGAGAAGCACGAATTGATATGGAAGGGCTGGGATGGAATGAGATTGAGGGAGGAATTGAATTGAATAATGTTATCTATTGCGCCAATTCCAAAGATTATGTTTTGGATTATTTATCGTTGAATGTTGAACGTCATCCTGAATTGAAAGTAACATTGAATTCAGACATAGCAATGGGAGAACTGTCCGGTTCTTTCAATCCGGAGGGGCTATGGCCAGCACTCAATAATATCATGTCAGAAGTAGTCCCCAATTATCAATGGGATTTGTCCAAACATGAGCCCCAAAATTTCACATTGAATCTGGAAATATTAGACTTTTCTCAAATAGGGGAAGCCATTCTTGGGAATGTTTCCATTTCTCAGAATGCCATTTTGCAATTGCGCGTCGATGAGAGTAAGGATTATTTTGAAGGTCTTTTTAGTGCAAAGCGTGTTGAATGGAACGGTAACAGTTTTCATGAATTATTGGTCGATTTTAAGAAACCAGATGAGTTTGTTTACGCCTCAGCCATGATGGATAGTATTACTGGTGAATGGGGATCGGTACCCAATGTTTCTTTGGATGCTCGATCGGAAGGTGATGTTATTTATTCAGATTTTGTTTGGGGAAATGATCAAACCTTGCACAAGGGCGATGTAGGAGCCCAGTTTTCTTTCCCAACCTCAGATGCCATAGCCATTGATTTTTACAGAGGAGATTTTCGCATCGTTAATGATCAATGGTCTCTTTATCCCGGAGCTCATATCCTGAAAGTGGGTGATGATTGGCAAATCAAATCACTCACTTTTGCTTCCGCGTTGCAGAGTATAGCCCTTTATGGAACCATTGGCAAGACGGCCAAAGCACCATTGATGTTGGCGTTTTCTCATGTGAATTTCCAGCAAATCAACGCGTTTCTTCCAGAGGGCATGAGAATGGAAGGCGTATTGGACGGAACAGTTGAAATTGATAAAATCTTGGGTAATCCAGATTTGATTGGTGATTTGAGCATTGCAGATTTTGGAATCAATGATGTGGTTTATGGAGATATTTGTCTCAAAAGTCAATGGGTAGAGTATTTGTCAGGGTTCGAATTGGCCGGAGGTATTGAGAATGATGAACAAAAGAATTTGAGTTTTGAGGGGATGTATTTTCCCTATGATACTGTTTCTCCATTGGATTTGGACGCCGAGGTGCATGATTTGGATTTACAGTTTTTGAAGGCCTTCATCGACACGGGAGTAATTCTGGTCAGTGGTCAATTGAATGGATTGGTTCACCTTAGTGGTGTCTTAGAGAATCCCCAACTCACAGGTTATGCGGATGTCAGCAATGGTGGTCTTTATGTAGATTATTTAGGGACGCAATACCAATTGAAGGATAGAATTTGGATTGAGCCTGATCGTTTTGTTTTTGATCAATTGACGTTAAAGGACCATAAAAATAATGAAGGCCAGATTAGAGGTTATATCGGTCATCAGGCTTTTGGAGATTGGAACTTTAATCTCTTGGGTGATTTAGAGAAAGAGCCTTTGCTGGTATTAAATACCACTGAGGAACAGAATGGTGATTACTATGGGAAAGCCTATGCAACAGGGAACTTTAAGATCAATGGTGATTTGGAAAAGCTCAATTTTGATATTGCCTTAAAGACCCAAAGTGGAACCAAATTGAACATGCCAATGGCTTCATCAGGCGATGAAGAAATGGGACAATTCATTCAATTTGTAAAGCCCAATCAAGTCAAAGAGGAGCCTCCGTTGGACTTGTCCGGTATTTCACTAAATATTCAGATTGATGTTACACCAGATGCCGAGCTAAGCATCATCTTTGATGAAGCGGTTGGAGATGTAATGAGGGGTAGAGGACAAGGTCACCTGACCATGGGCATTAGCAAGTTGTCCACCTTTGACATGTATGGTCAGATTGAAATTGTGTCGGGGAACTATTTGTTTACATTGGCCAACCTCATCAACAAGGATTTTAGTGTCCAACCAGGTGGAACCATTTCTTGGTATGGAAATCCGTATAATGCAGAGTTGAAATTGTCTGCTGTGTACAAAGTCAATGCTTCTCTTTCAGATATATTGGTGGATGCCAACCAAACAGGTCAGCGTGTTCCTTTGGATTTGCTCATGAATTTAACTGGGAAAATGCTCAATCCCAATGTGTCTTTTGACATCAAACTGCCATCAGTAGATCCCATGACCAGGAGCCGATTTGAAGCTGCAGTGTCCAACGAACAAGAAAAAAATCGCCAAGCGTTTTCGTTATTGGTGTTGCGTCAGTTCATGAGTCCTCCCAATATTGTCAAATCAGCTGATGCTGCAACCAACTATGGTGTAGCTGCCAATACCACGGAGTTGCTGTCGAGTCAAATTTCCAATTGGCTCAGTCAAATCAGTGACGACTTTAATTTGGGTTTTAACTATCGGTCTGGAGATCAAATCTCCAATGAAGAAATAGCCTTGGCTTTGAGCACCCAATTGTTTGATAATCGCGTACAGCTGAGCGGAAATTTTGGCGTCTCTAAGGGCAATGCCAACAACCAACAGCCCAGCAATTATATTGGTGATGTTAAAGTAGAATACCTTTTGACAAAGGATGGCAAACTAAAGTTAATGGTTTATAATGAGAGCAACAATTACAGAAACATTACTACTCAGCAATCTCCATACACACAAGGAGTAGGATTGGTTTATCAGCAAGATTTTAATCACCTCAAAGACCTGCTTCATTCATGGTTTAGAAAAACAAATCATCATTGAGGAAAATCCTCAGGGAATCTGGATTTGAAATCATCACGTTTCTTTTTGGTCAACAGCAGTTGAAAGTTGAATTTCACCTTGTTTTCTTCAAATTGTTTTTTGTCGTCTTTTAGGTCAGTAATGATTTTATTGAAATCAGCATCACCACTGATAACGGTTAACTGTCCCAATTTGTATTCAAAGTAATACCACAATCCGCGGTCAATTTCCAAATAGAAGCGCATGACATCCGCTGTCTTGCGTTTTTCAATTTCAATTTTCCCTGTTACATACTTGAAGATTTGTTTTTTATCCATTGTTGCTATACCAATAGGACCTGTCGTATGGAAGGTTTCTGAGTTGGCGTTCCAAACCCACTTCAGGTCTGCAAAGACAAAGTTCTTTTGTAATTCTTCAGGGACTTTTTTAAACTGTCCTGACAAGCTAATTTCTGTAATCAAACGATCAGATTTTTCGGTGCCCATTATCTCTGCAATGGCTTTCTCAAACGGCGTATTGTTGATGTCTAACGGAGGCAACTCTGTGTTTTTTTCCAATGCTTCTGAAATTTTCTTTAGCGCACTTTCGTCGAATGGAAAGTGCAAAACAGATGCTGTTTGAATGTTTAACGCTTTGTCGCTCTGCTTGAGCATGCCTCTTCCGAAATTATTCAATTGTATTAAACCATAACGGGCCTTGAAATCAATTTTACCGTCCCCTGCAACATCACAGCTCTGTGCATTGAGCTCAATGAGATTGCCAGGCATTTTGGGTTGGATGATTTTGGCTTTGCTTCCGATCAAAAATTTCTTAGCATTTTTATCGTAGTGCAAATATCCATTGGCTTCAATTAGTGGCGTGTCATAAGTTCCCATTTTTGGGCTCAGGAAAGCCGGATAAATTTGCATGGGACTGGCTGTTTTTACCATCATACCCACACCCAATTTTACAGAGCCCACATCTTTGATCAATGTATCAACGGGGATGTAAATATCCAATGGGTCAATGGGTGAGTTGAATTTGAAATAAGATTTTGCTAGGTCCTCACATGGATGTTCAATCTTAACACCGCCATCAAAGTTCATGAGTTTGTCAGTGGACAACAAGGAAAGTTTCCCATAATATGCAAACTGCGGGGACAAATGAAATCCGACATCTTCGGCAATTTCGCCTTTTGCAATGGTCCTAAATGCTGTATCTAGTTTTACGGTTTCAAAATGGATCAATTGTTTTTGGCCATTTTCGTCTACATAGTTCATGTCCGCAAAACCATTGAATTTTAATCGACCTTCAATTTTCAATTCTGCATTGAATAGGCTGTGATACTGTGTAACGATATTGGTTACCAAAGAGGCCCTCAGCAACTTGCGCATGTTGGCATATTTCTCAATCACCACTTTGCCACTGTCTGGAACTATCTTGGAATCTCCAACCACAATGTTGTCTATTTTTTCACAACGTATGATGTTGCGTTTTAAGTCAAAATTCGCATTTCTTGAAAGAAAGTTCAAGGAGTCTTGACCAGAGGCAATACTATAAAAATTGGAAAATCGTTTTCGTTCCTCTGCATTGATGACCACGTCCACGTTGGCTTCTCTGGAACTGGTCATTTGCAGTTGGTCTTTCTTCATGTACCAAGTGAATTCATCCATGAAACAGATGTATTGATTGATGGGGAACGTAATCTTGTTTTCGCCGGTGTTGCTGATGAATTTACCAACGTTTGTATCAAAATTAACATTAGCGTTTACATTATCCGTGGAGAATGCAAGCGTTGTTTCCAAGTCCTTTCCAGCGATATTGAGTGCAGAAGTATCAGCCTTTATTTTTCGACGTTCGTAATTAAAATGATCAGACTTTAAAGTTGCGCCATAGAAGTCCATAGATCCTTTGCCGCTTAAACCCTCTGGCTTTAGCGTTGTTGCTCCTTTCAAGGTCGCTTCTTTTTCAAAAAACTCCATGGGTTCTTCCAAAGTGGTTACCACCAAGCGTTCTTGTTTGGGGTAGTAATTCAATTGGGCAACATTGACTTTGGTTTTGGGGACTTCTGGTTTTTGCGCTTTCTCTGCTAATGTGTAAGAGGTTGTTTTCCCTTTGGTTTCATCGGGCAGAAATACAAAAGCCTCAGATTCTGTTTTGGAACCCAAATAAGAGAGCTTTCCTTTTCCTTGAAGACCAGAGTGGTTCAATGTTAAATCTGCAGTGACATTGGAAAAGCCGCGGTAAGAGGGGTATCCGGAAGGGCCTGTAGACCTCTTGAAACCAAGCGATTTGTCGTCCATCATGATGAGGGGTTCATTGATGTCTTCAAAGATTCCGGCACTAACCAGGAGACCTTTAAAATTCAAATTGCTCGTTCTAAAATTGTCCAAAGAGTCCAATGTAAATGGGTCTAGTTTGTAGTAGAACTTATCTTTTGGATATCTGCCCTGCTGGATGTTGGGACTCTCCCAATCAACAAATGAATTCTTGGTGGTGGTCACGTATGGATATTGTGGATACTTTTTGGAATTGGCTCCACTTTTATTGGTAGGAGCATCAATATATAGCACGCCGGTAATGTCTTTAATGGTGGTTTTCACCCGAATTTTGGGGTATTCTCCAAATTGATCTTTGGGCTGCGTTTCATCGTTGATGTAAATTTGACATGAGTCAATCTTATTCATCTCCACCTGAAACTTGTCGTAGTCAAAATAATAGTTACTCCCTTTGAATTCAAGGTTTCCAGCTTTGAGCATTCCGTCAAATACCAGATCGCGGTTCTTCTTTAAGGTTAATTCCTGCCCTCGAGGGTAGACCATTACTTTTTGAGAGTCGCTGATGTAAAACTTACTGACTCCTTTTAGCTCAAAATCATTGTTTAACAAATTCCATTTGGCATTGATCCCATCTGATTTCTCACTGTTGAACTGCAAGATGTCGTAATCCTTTTTGCCATCGTAGTTCAAAATATAGTTCTCCAATTTTGGAAGCGGTGTTATGATGCGCTTGTCAATGTCGTAGTTTAAAAAACCTTTGTTGGCCAAGTCAATAACAACCACATGCCATTCCTCTTCTGCAAAACGCGTGTCATAGGACAAATCATGGGTTGTCATTTGAGTCACTTTCAGTTTTTTGAATGACGCATAAATGTCATGAAGTGGATTGGTACTGCTGATTCCACTCAAGGAACTCATTCGTTTTTTCGAGAAATAAGTACTGGATTCAAAAGCAGCAAATACCTGGGTGCTCCCTTTTGCCTTCCCAAAATAAACCATAGGGTCATCAATCATCCACCTGAGTGATTCAAAGTATAAATCGGTTTGATGGTAAGTATCAGAATAAGGACTTTTGGAGAGACCCAATTCAGTTCTATTCAAAACCAATTCACGTGTTTTAATGGTGAAATTCATGTTCAGATCAGGGTGGGTGATGGAATCATTTCCGAGGATAAACTTCACCCTAACGTGATTCGCAAGGTATCTCTCTGGCTTTAACTCGAAAAACAATCCAGAGATGTAACAGAATGGTTTGTTGTCTTTCAAGAAAACCAATTGAGCGGGATTTTCTGGAGTTCCTGAAGCGTTGAACTTGGAACCACTCATGGTAAAACCGCCTTCATAATGAATTCCTGGAACAATGTTTTCTATTTCGAAACGCTGAGAGTATGATTCAAATTTGGGATAGCTGGCACTCTCTTCATCTTTTCCGGCTATAATCTTTTCAGTTAATTTCCCTAGCAATGGCTTGTCAAAGTAGGTGGTGTAAAAGACTGCTGAGTCAACGATGAATGAGCTGGTTTTGATTTTGATAAAATACTTTGGTATCTCAGCATAGGTGGTGTTGGGATCTAGACCTGCACGTTTCCAATTGATTACGCCACCAACTCCTGAGAATCGAGCAGTTGACGGATAGTATATTCCTTTTGTTTTATAGATAATGGAGCTATCACCTTTGCTAGAGCATGAGAGCTTGATGTTTTCAAAGTCTATGTGGGCAACGGAATCCAAAGCAAAAAGATAACTGCCTCCAAAGATTTTCCAAGTGACAGATTCCGACTCGTAGATTTTGTTGTCCTTGAACAATTCCAAGGAAGTTTCTACAAATACAGTGAAATGTCTTTTGTTTTTTTTGTCCTTGAGTATCGCATTCAATGTAGAAGTCCAATTCTCAAATGATTTTGGCGCAATGGGTTTTTCTCCCAAGCTGATGAGACACAATACATATTTTTCAAAATCGGGAAAAACCTTGACTTTCATGTCCAACATTAAATCCAAGGTTTCAATGATTTTCTTTTCCTGATCTCCACTGAAAACAGGGTTTTTTACCCAAATGGGTTCCAATTGTTTCTCAATGATTTCTTTGCCGGTACCTTTTCTTTGCTCATTGAACAGGCTACTCAATTGCTTGATGAATTCCTCTTTGTCTGTGGAGAAATTTACAACCTTTTGCGTGAATCCTATTGTTGTTATAAAAAACAAAAAGGAAATGGTCAAAAAAAGATGTTTTCTCATGCGTTTTATTTGTTTCTAAATTTAATTCACTACTCGGTTTCTGTGCTTCTGATTTATTAAATACTTGTTAACCGCATTAATATTTGGTATCAGGATGAATCCTTGCGAAATTTGGGCCAATTATAATGATATGAAAAAAGTCTTCATCGTTTCAGCAGTTAGAACTCCCTTGGGAAGTTTTGGTGGTGCATTGTCCTCCATCTCTGCAACACAATTGGGTGCCATTGCCATCAAAGGCGCGGTAGATCAAATTGGTTTGGATCTTAACATCGTCAACGAAGTAATCATGGGGAGTGTGCTTCAGGCCAATTTGGGTCAAGCTCCTGCTCGCCAAGCCGCCAAGTTTGCAGGTCTGCCTGATCAGGTTCAGTGCACCACAGTAAACAAGGTTTGTGCCTCCGGCATGAAGGCGGTCATGATGGCTGCGCAGAGCATCAAATGCGGAGACAGCGATGTGGTCATTGCTGGTGGAATGGAAAGCATGAGTCAAGTTCCTTTTTATTCAACCAACATGCGTTGGGGAAACAAGTATGGCAATGTGCAAATGATTGATGGTTTGGCCAAGGACGGATTGACGGATGTGTATCACAATTACGCCATGGGAAATGCAGCTGAATTGTGTGCCAAGGAATGCAACTTTAGTCGTGAGGATCAAGATGCCTTTGCCATTGAATCATACAAGCGCTCACAAGCTGCTTGGGCTGAAGGGAAGTTCAATGAGGAAATTGTACCGGTAACGGTCAAAGGAAAGAAAGGCGATGTTGTTGTGACTGAAGATGAGGAGTACAAGAATGTTTCTTTTGATAAAATTCCTTCATTGCGTCCTGCTTTTGACAAAGAAGGCACTGTTACTGCAGCCAATGCATCAACCATGAATGATGGCGCAGCCGCTTTGGTATTGATGAGTGAAGAAAAAATGTTGTCTTTGGGTTTATCCCCACTGGCTGAGGTTTCAGGATATGCGGATGCAGAGCAAGCGCCAGAGTGGTTTACAACGACCCCAGCATTGGCCTTGCCCATTGCGGCGCGCAAAGCTGGAATTGAAGTAAAGGATTTGGAATATTGTGAGTTGAATGAGGCATTCTCGGTTGTCGGTTTAGCCAACATTCAAAAAATGAATTTGGACCCTGCACGCGTCAATGTCAATGGAGGTGCGGTTTCTTTGGGTCATCCACTGGGATGCTCGGGTGCTAGAATCTTGGTTACCTTGATTCATGTATTGAAGCAAAATAACGCCAAGTGGGGTGGTGCAGCCATTTGCAATGGTGGCGGCGGTGCCAGTGCAGTAGTGATTTCAAGATAATAAAGGTCAATGCGAATATTGCCTCAAAATACAACACCCCGATGGGTCATTTTTTCAGTCGATCTCATCGGGGTTTGTTTTGCTTTTTTGTTGGCTTATCTCCTTCGATTCGAATTTCATCCCCCCGCAGAAGAATGGATCAAGGGTCTTTCCTTTTTACCTTTTTGGTTGACTGGATGCGGATTGGCTTTTTTGTTGGGTAAAACCTATCAGGGAATTATTCGTTATACGAGTGCCCAAGACACTTTGCGTTTGTTTGTTACCCTGAGTGGTGCATTAGTGGTGCTATTTGCTTGGAGTTTCTCAAGAAAATACTGGGCTGTCGACGGTCTCTATGCTGTGCCTGTCAGTATTTTATTGATCGCCTATTTATTGTCTTTGTTCTCATTGTTTGTTTTTCGTGCGGGTGTCAAGTGGAGTTATCAGGTTGCCATTGTCGATGCTACAGGTGATAGAAAGCGGGTTCTTCTGGTGGGTGGCGGTGATTTGGCTAGAATGACCAAGCGCGCCCTCAATGCAGATGATCACGCCATTCAACGCATCCAATTCTGGACAGACCCCAGCGGGAAGTGGGTTAGCAACCGGGTAGAGGGCATGCTGATTATCGGGCAAAAGGAAGCCAATCAGTTGTTGGCGGGTGGTAAAATAGATGAGATTTTATTGGCCTTGGGCGAGGAGGATAAATCAATCAAGAACCAATGGAAGCGATGGGCTTTGGATCATGCCTGTAAAATCAGCGAGGTACCCAGTATTCAGCATTGGGTCAATGGTCAATTGAGTGTCAAGCAAATCAAAGAAGTAGCCATTGAAGAGTTGTTGGATCGAAACGAAATCAACATCGACAATGCGGGTGTGGCCCATTGGATTGAAGGAAAAACCATCCTGGTAACCGGCGCAGCGGGTAGCATTGGATCGGAAATCGTGCGACAATTGATTTCCTTTCATCCATCCAAGATTATCGCATTGGATCAGGGAGAAACCCCTCTGTTTGAGTTGGAAGGAGAATTGCAGAACAGTTTGGTGGAATACGTGATTGGTGATGTGAGAAAGGAAGATCGCATGCGCCGTGTATTTGAAGCCTTCCACCCCAACGTTGTATTTCATGCTGCTGCCTACAAGCACGTTCCTTTGATGGAGAACAATCCTTCAGAGGCCATATTGACCAATGTTTGGGGAACCAAAGTGTTGGCTGATTTGGCAGTTCAGCACCTTGTCGATAAGTTCGTTATGGTGAGCACCGATAAGGCGGTAAATCCCACCAATGTGATGGGAGCTTCAAAAAGAGCTGCAGAAATTTATGTGCAAAGTTTAAATGGAAGTGTCTCAACGTCTTTTATTACAACACGATTTGGAAATGTTTTGGGATCCAATGGTTCGGTAGTCAAAATTTTTAAAAAGCAAATAGAAGCGGGTGGGCCGGTAAAAGTTACTCATCCTGAAATCACCCGTTTTTTTATGACCATCCCAGAGGCCGTTCAATTGGTATTGCAGGCCGGTTTCATGGGGGAGGGTGGTGAGATTTTTGTTTTTGATATGGGAGAGAAAGTGAAGATTGTGGATTTGGCCAAGAAGATGATTCAGTTGTCAGGATTTGAATTGGATGTAGATATGGAAATTCAATTTTCCGGTCTTCGCCCGGGTGAAAAGTTATTTGAAGAGGTGCTGAGTGATCAGGAGACGACGCTTCCAACCAAGCATGAGAAAATCATGATTGCTAAGGTAAGAGACTACAATTGGAATGAAGTAAAGAACTTGGTAGATGAGTTGATTCAGTTGTTTGTTTTACAAGACAACAACGTTATGGTAGCCAAGCTCAAGGCATTTATTCCAGAGTACAAAAGCAATAATTCAGAATTTGAAAAACTAGACGAAGATGGCCAAAAGATTGGATGAAATAGAAGAACTTAAAGCCAAAATTGCAAGGTACATTACCATTGGCAAAGAGAACCTGAGTTATCAATTGAAAAAGGGTAGGGGCAAGGCCACTTTGCAGCTGATTACGTTCAATCCCCTGCACAATCAGCGCTTTCTTTTTCACGCATGCGAAGCTGATTCGCCGGAGGAATGTTATCGTCAAATGCTGAAATATGTTCAGTATCACAAAGAGGAAGAATGCAGCTATACCATTCAATGGACGCTGATTGGAGATGATCAATTGCATACCAGTTATTTTCGGGCCAATACCATTTTGGGTGCCTTGGACAAATTGTACTTTGATCGAGATCCCAATAGTATCATTGTGTTTAGTGTGATTCTCAATCCCATCTCTTAATGGAGGTATATCAAACCTTGGCCAAGCCAGGTTTATCCAATCACCGTGTCCTGGCCAGTAAGCATCTGGGTTTTGCATTGGAAGTAAACAGTGAAGAGGAGTGCAAAGCCATTGTTAAAAAGTACAAAGCAGATTTTTTTGATGCCAACCATGTTTGTTGGGCCTTTCGCCTGGGTAAGAATGGTGTTTTGGCCAAGAGCAGTGATGATGGCGAGCCTTCAGGTACGGCAGGTCGGCCCATTTTGGGAGCCATCTTGGCAGCCGATTTAACCCAGTGTTTGGTGATGGTGGTTCGCTACTTTGGAGGGACCAAATTGGGGACAGGTGGTTTGATACAAGCATACAAAACTTCGGCAGAGCAGGCCATTCAGGATGCCGGGATTGTTCAAAAAGAATGGAGAGTTGCCTTGAATGTCCATTGTTCTTACGCTCAATTTCCTCAGCTGATTCAGTTCCTCAAACAGCAGCAGGCTGAGAAAGTCGATATTGTACAAGAAGACAACTGCACGCTGATCTATGCATTCAATTTGGGTCAGAAAGAAACGGTCAACCAATGGCTGACCGATCAGGAATTGTCCTATGAATGGCGCGAGATTATTGAATAATTAGGCGTTGGGCCATGGTCAGCTGATCATTGGTGTATACTTTCAATGTATATTCCCCTTCTTTCCAACTGTCGTAACCAATCTTTTTTGAAAGTGTACTCACGGATTTGTTCTTCTCGTCAGAATAAATGATGCCTTCGTTTTGATCTTCAACAACAACGCGGTATACAAAAGGGTTATCTTCTTCTAAGCGCAATTCCAAAATCTGATCATCTGGATGGGTGAAGAAAGAATATGATCCAAAACTTTTCTGAATCCCCATGGTTTTTAATTGCTCTGCGGAGAAATTCTTGATGATCAATTCCGTTTTGTTATTTCCAAATTCCAGATCGAAATCTTGACTGAACAAGCTATCCAAATCCCCACCTTGAAAATCCAATTCAAAATCCAAGTTGATGTTTCCTTGATCATCCAATCCTTTGTCGTTCTGGTAAATGCGGTAACCATCTTTGATAATCATATTTCTGGCACCAAAAACACCAGACAATATTTCAGTTTTTCCGTTTCGGATAATGGTGGCCTCACAGGGTGTTCCAGGTGCGGATTCACCCACAATTTCTCTCAATGTTTCGAAATTAGATATACTGTGTCCATTAAGTGCAATGATGACATCCCCTTTTTGAATCCCCATTTTCTCGGCACTGGAGCCAAATAAAACACTGTCTACTTGAACCCCTGTCTCTTCATTGTAGTTGTTGTTGGGAACCACGCCAAGAAAGGCTTTGGGCGATTCAAACAAGCTGTCCATGGTCAACGGAGAGAGCGTCAAAGGCGTGAATTGACCATTGAAAGGAAAGGACGGAAATGACATGGGCAATGTTTCCAAGGGGACAGTCATTTTCAAAGTTTCCTTGTTTCTCTTGATTTTTACATGGATTTGATCGCCTGGTTTTTTTTGTTGGATATAAGTCACCACCTCTTGTGCGTTCTCCATTTTTTGATCGTCAATTTTAATGATGCGATCCCCCACCTTGAGGTTACTTAAATCAGCAGGCGATTGGGGTTGAACATCAGTAATGATTGGGGCATTTTCTTCGTTTTTTAACGTCACGCCCAGATAAGCTTTGGGCTCCATGAAATTGTGTTGTGGCCCAAATGGGATTTGTCCCATTCCCATCATCGGTGGAAACATGTTTAATCCACCTTCCGAATCGCCGTCTTGGATTTGTTCAATGGATATCGAAATTTCTTTAGCCCCTTTTTTGTCAATGCCATTCTCAATCAAGGCTTCTTCGATGTCTTGTCCAGGCTTTAACTCAAATGTTTTTTCTTCCACAATGGTGACGCCATTCACCTCTTTTTTCATTCTCACTTGTACTTTGGATTGGGCCAATACCAGAGCACTTATACAAGTCATGAACATTAAAAAATAATACTTCTTCATGGTTGTCCTTTTTGATTTTGGCTAAGGTAAAAATCCACCACAAAAACGCAAGTCCTTTACGTGATAAGGAATGTTAATTCAAATTTTTTCATTATTTAAAATCAACCTGAACGGGTATGATAGTTTCAGATGCTACAGCTTTACCATTGATTTCTACTGTTTGAAATGGTCCAATTTGTTTCTTGATTTGTTTCAATATTTTTTTGTCCCACTCAGATCCAGGATTGGGACTTCTAAGTATGACAATGTCCTGCAATTTACCCTGTTCATTCACGGTGACTTGAAAAAAATATTTACCGCTGATGAGCACATCGGATGTTACAATTTTAGCATCGGCTTCTTTTTTTAATGTCGTAGTTTCCTGACTGCTCGTTTTGCTTTTTTGGTTTTTTTCTGGTTGTGTTTCTTTCATGATGGATTGTAACTCAGCTACCAAAACATCATTGCCTTTTTTGTATTGAGCAACACCTAACACTTTTGCTTTTTCTTCAAATATGCCTGGGTGATTAAGCTGCACATCAGATGAAGTGATTGCTGCAAAATCTTCATCCTTCGCTTCAGATACGTTGTTCATTGGGGGCATTTCCTGCATACTGATCATTGGCGCATCATCAGCATTCGAAATGGTTACTTCGCTTTCCTCAACCGTGATGTCCGCTTCAGGAGATACAAATTGTATTTGATTGTTTTGAAGACCCGGATCTTCTTGCATTGAATCTCGCTCCAATTTGATTGAATTTTCTTTTTGAACGATTGGATTATCAGCCATCAGTTGTGGTGAATTTTCCTGTCGATTCAGCCAGAAGAATGCAAATACAAACAAGGCCGCAATCCCGGATATTCCGGACCAAAAAAGAGGTTGACGATACCAAGGAACCGAATTGTTGCTTTTGTCTTCAAACAGCTTATCCAGATGTTGCTTCACCTTTGGGTCTGGAACCAAATCGTCGTCTTCTTGTCCGATTTCAATGACCTGGAAAAACAAACTTCTGAGCTGATCATATTCAGCCTGATCCTTGACGTGTTGCAGGACAAATGTCTTCTCTTCGGGAAGCAATTCCTCAAATGATTTTTGAATCATCAAGGTTTCAAAATCTTCGCTGATGTAATTTTTATTGTCCATGATTACGCGATAAAGGTGAATAACATGATGCCCAAAATTTCCTTGAATACCGCCAGTTCTTTTTGAAAATCTTTGAGGATGTAAAAGATCCGCGATTTCACGGTTCCTTCGCTCACAGCCATGGCTGCGGCAATCTCAGGCACACTCAATTCTTGAAAGAATCGCAATTCAATCGTCTCTTTTTTTACGGGGTCGAGTGCATGTATCAATTGCTTGAGTTTGATCTTGAATTGAGCCAAGTCCATGCTCTCCAAGCGATCCGCATCTTGCTGTGTTTCTACTTTCATAACCGCTTTTTGGCGCACTTCCGCTTTCGCGTATTCGTTCTTGCACATGTTATTGGCCATGCTATACACCCAGGTTTTGAATGGTCGACTGGTATCAAATTGACCAGCATGGGTGATGACTTTGGTAAACAGATCTTGGGTAAAATCATTGGCCTGGGCTTTGTTTTTCCATAACATGCGGTAGAAGTAGCCAAACACTGGTTTGGAGTAACGTGCGTATAGGACTTCAAATGCGCGGTGTTCTTTTTGCGCAATGGCTTCCATGAGCCGCTCATCGGTCCACAAGTGGTATTGCTGCATTGATGTGAGATTCATTGTGGTGCTGTACAAGTTTTAGGGCTGAGCGTTCATTTCATGAGTAAATTCTAGATGCAGCGTCATCAGTTCCTGGGTCAACATCGCGCTGGCTCCCCACAAAAAATGATCATTCAGTGCAATGCCTGTGATGGGGCGGGTTTCGTCAAAGGCTTTTAAATAATGGTCTTTGACAATGATGTTTTCTGGGGCAATTTTTTGTTGATCAACCCAAAAAACATGGTCCACTTCATGGGTGGTAGTGAACTTTTCTATTTTGTTGTAAAGAACAAAAACATGCGGGTAGACAATCATGTGACTAGGCGGAATAAAGACCGGCGAAAGTTGACCGATGCATTGTTCGGACTGCAGTTCAATTCCAATTTCCTCCAAAGTCTCTCTTCGTGCACAGTCCAACGCGTCTTCTTCCTTTTCTATTTTCCCCCCCGGAAAAGCCACTTGGCTGCCGTGTATACCGAATGGACTTCGAACGATGTAAAGCAGTTCAAAGTGCAAATCTGTAATAGGTTTAAGAATCATCGCCACCGCCGATGCGCGAGGAGTAGGGTTCAATCTGAGTCCTTCTGCGACGCTATTTCTGGGATAGGACCAAATCTGAGCATGGGCGTTAGGTCCCGGTAATTCACGGGTTAGACGTTGCTGAAGCCAATGGATAAACACAGAGCGAAGCTAAAAATTTATGCGCATAAATGCGCATAATTTATGCGAACATTTCTTCTGTTGTCAACTGTACCTTTGCATCATGTCTTTGTGGGTATTGGATCCAAAGGAACTCTGGTTCCCATACAAAAATGAAATGGATGGTGATCGCGTAGCGATCGGCGCCGACTTGCATTGGGTGCGCGTGCTGAAGGGATTCGAAAAAGGTTGTTACCTCAATTATGCCGAAGGAGAGGACATTCAGTGGTATTCACCGGAACAAAGAGCGGTTATTTTCCCCCATTTACAAAAGAAGTTCGATGATTGGGAAGCCCCTGAGGGATGGTCGTTTCAGTGGGACCAGCATTTTCAAGCTATCATGATGGGCTGTGCCCGACCCCACGAAGAAAAGCCCTGGTTGCACCCTGATGTGCAGTCGGTTTATCTTCATTTGTATGAACAAGGCTATGCCCATGCGTTATCGGTTTTGCACAATGGTGAATTGGTGGGAGGATTGATGGGCGTTGCTGTCGGAAGGGTTTTTTTCGGGATGTCCATGTACCATGAGGAGAGCAACTCCTCCAAGTATGCCTTGGAATATTTGATTCAATTTTTGAAAGAGAAAAAATGGAAGGTACTGGATGTGCAAAAGTTAACACCATTTTTATCCAAGATGGGCGCGGTGGAAATCCAGCGAGATCGTTTTTTGGATTTACTCAAAGAGCAAATGAAATTTAGAACAGTGGCGGGCAATTGGTCAGAAGACCGAAGTTGGTTGCAAAAAGATCCCTACCCATTATCAACAGAGTGGCCCAAGGGGTTTAATCTGCAAGACCCCTGTCCATTTCTCGTTTGAGGTCTTTGGATTTGGCGTCTTCCCGTTTGTCGCCGATGTTTTTCCCTTTCGCGATGGCAATTTCCATCTTGGCCCAACCTTTTTCGTTGATGAACAATTTAACAGGAACGATGGTCACGCCGGTATCTTTTAGTTTGCGCGACATTTTGAGAATCTCGGTTTCATTCAGCAGAAGCTTGCGCTCTCTGCGATCAGAGATTTTGATATAACCCGCATTGGAGTAAGGCGCGATGTACATGTTGAAAACAAAAACTTCGCCTTTGATGATTCTGCAATAGGCTTCGGCGATGTTGGCTTTTCCGGCGCGGATGCTTTTGATTTCTGGACCAAACAAAACTATCCCCGCCACAAAATGATCGGAGAGGTGATAGCGAAAATGCGCTTTTTTGTTTTGTATTACAACAGCCATGTTGCAAAGATAGGCAGGCCTTATCCTTTGCCGAAGAGTTCTGCCACTTTTCGTTCCCTGTAATCAAAGATGTGTTTCAATTTGGCATCCACAAGTAATTTGCTTGCAACCCAACCCAATGGTCCCCATCCAACTGCATAATGTACAATATCTGTCATCCAAACACCACCCTCGGCAGCTTCAAAAAAATGTTGATGGTGCCAAAAGGCGTATGGCCCAAATCGCTGCTCATCCACAAACATTTTACCTTCAGTACAATGCGTGATCTCAGTGGTCCAGGACATTGGAATGTTCA
>CAMCTV010000028.1 GCA_945878635.1 Chryseobacterium gleum
GAATCGCAACCAGTTCTTGCTCAGATTTGGGTGCTGGTTATTCGCTCAATGCAACAGATTGTGATGATAGTAATGCCTTGAGCAATCCAAATGGTATCGAGGTTTGTGGAAATGGTATTGATGAGAATTGCGATGGTGTTGATGCGTCATGTGCCATCAATGGTTGCACAGATGTAGCAGCTTGTAACTATAACGCTGCTGCCAACACTGAGGATGGCAGTTGTACTTATCCTTCTGAAAGTTATTTGACTTGTGATGGATCGTGCATCAATGATACCGATTCAGATGGTGTGTGTGATGAAATCGAAGTTGTTGGGTGTACAGATCCTACAGCATGTAACTACGATGCTAACGCAACAGATGAAGATGGATCCTGCATAATGCCTATTGAGGAAATATGCAACACATTGGATGATGATTGCGATGGTGAGGTAGACGAGTTTGTTCAGTTTACTTATTACAATGATGTGGATGGTGATGGATTCGGAAATGTTGAAGATGTAACCTTTGCATGCACAATGCCTGCTGGTTATGTTAGCAATTCTGATGATTGCGACGACAGCCAAATCATGTATTTGGATGCCGATGGTGATGGTTATGGAGTCTCTGAATGGGTGTCTTGTGGTGCATTGGTGAGCGGTGATTGCGATGATAGCAATGGGCAAGTATATCCATCCAATTCAGAGACTTGTAATCTAGTGGATGACAATTGCAATGGCAACGTTGATGAAGGGGTGCAAAATGTTTATTATTTTGATAATGATGGAGATGGATTTGGATGGACAGCAAACATTGTTCTGGCATGTACAGCTCCAACAGGTTATGTCTCCAATGCAGAAGATTGCGATGACACGGTGATAACCTATCAAGATTTGGATGGTGATGGGTATGGATCAACGGTGATTGTTGCATGCGGTGTAACAGACAATACTGATTGCAATGACAATCAATGGTCTTATGCAGATAACGATGGTGATGGATTTGGCGCTGGGGCATTGGTTGCTTGCGGACTTGCGGACAACACAGATTGTGACGATGTCAATTCAGCTGTTAATTCGGCCATGACTGAGATTTGTAATGAAGTCGACGACAACTGCGACGGTGTGGTTGATGAGGGCGTTGAGAATACTTACTATGCAGATAACGATGGTGATGGATTTGGTGACGCGAACAATGTTGACCAAGCTTGTTCTCAGCCCATAGGATTTGTTGTGAATGCAGATGATTGCAATGATAACACGCTGACTTATCTCGATGCAGATGGAGATGGATTTGGAGTAGGTTCTCCAATAGCATGTGGAGCCCTTAACAATACCGATTGCAGTGATATCAATAATGCGGTTTATCCCGGTGCAATAGAAGTGTGCAATGGCTTGGATGACAACTGCTCTGGCACCACTGATGAGGGATTATTAATCACGTTCTTCCAAGATACAGATGCGGATGGATTTGGAAATCCAGAGGTCTTTGTAGATGCATGTTCACAGCCGGTAGGATTTGTGATCAATAACACTGATTGTAATGATGCCTTAAGCACGGCCAATCCATCAGGCACAGAGATTTGCAATGGAATTGATGAGGATTGCGACGGGCTAGTGGATGAAGATGTATTGATAATCTATTACGCTGATGCAGATGGAGACGGATATGGTAATGCTTTGGATACAACCTTGGCTTGTCAAGATGTTGATGGATATGTATTGGACAACACGGATTGCAATGATGACAATTCAACAGCATTCCCCGATGCCCAAGAAATCAATGATAACATCGATAATGATTGCGATGGATTGATTGATGAAGGATTTGAATTCATACCCGATGCGTTTTCACCCAATGGTGACGGAGATTATGATTTGTTTGAACTTCAAGATTTATTGCCCAATGAGGTAGTGACTATTCAAGTCTTCAATCGCTGGGGAGGTTTGGTTTATGAAAGTGAAAACTATCAAAATGATTGGGATGGAAAAGGGAATGTAGGAGCATCATCTGGGGAGCATTTGGCCGTCGGTACCTACTTCTATATTATTCATCTGAATGAGGCGAAATTGGAGAAAAATGGTTACATCACTTTGTGGAGATAATAAATGAAAAAATTGATTGAAATGAAAAATAGTATCGTCATTATTGGATTGTTGCTTTTGATGCCCGTATTGAGTTGGGCGCAACAAGATCCACAATACAGTTTGTACATGTTCAATGGTTTGGCTTTGAATCCCGCATATGCAGGAAGCAGCACTGGAACCATTGCAGGAATCAACTATAGGACCCAATGGTTGGGAATGGATGGAGCACCTAGAACGACGTCAGCCAATATTCATAGTCGTTATGGTCAGGAAAAATTGGGAACAGGATTGTTTGTGAGCAATGATCAGATTGGTATTTTTAAAAGAAACCAAATCAGATTGGCACAAGCCTATCACTTAAGATTTAAAAAAGTCATTGTGGGAATGGGTATTCAAGCCAACTACGAGCAAATGACAGCTGGATTTGCCAATGCTCACTACAACAATGGATCGGGTGATGTGGACAACGCTTTCTTGGCGGACCAAACTTTTTCCAACATTAATTTTGGAGCAGGTTTGTATGTGTACAACAATAAGTTTTGGTTTGGTTATTCAGCCCCCGCTTTGATGAAGCAAGAATGGAGCAAAGCTAGTTTGGGTACATTGTCCGCTTATCAGAGTTTTCACCATTTTGTATCCGGTGGTTATGTTTTCAATTATGGCCACAAATGGACATACAAGGCCATGGGGTTGATGAAAATGCATGAGTCTCTGACGCCATCTATTGATGCTGGATTCATGGCCTATTATGGCAATGTTGTTGGTGCTGGAGTTTCCAATAGATTAAATGATGCATGGATTGCCATGGTGGAATTCCAATTGGGTGATTATGCCCGATTGATTTATGCTTTTGATTATACGTCTTCACCATTGAAGAATTACACCAATGGTACACATGAACTGATGATCAAGTTTTTCTTGAGCAGCAATTACAGAGGTCAAGTTTCACCCAGATTATTCTAATTCATTATGAGTGCTAAGAGATTCTTATTTTTCATTTGTCTGCTGATTATCGGAAGTGTTTCCTTTGGTCAAGGCTTGGATTTTTCGCGAGGTGATAATATGATGAGCCGAAAGGAATATTCTGAAGCGGCAACTTATTTTAAGCGCTATGCATCCAAGGCTGTGGAAGCAAGGATTAAGCTTTCAAGATGTTATTACTTCATGAAACAAGCAGATGCTTGTGTTCAAAGTTATGCCGTCGCGCCATTGGATTCATTGAAAGATGTTGACTTGTTTTATTACGCTGACATGCTTTGGCAGTTGGATAAAAAAGATGAATCTCAAAAGATGGGCGCACGCATTAAGAATCAGGTCTTGCGCGATGTAGTTGGAGGTTTTGAATTCATACCAGACACTTTGATGATTTACAATGAGCAGAATGTTACTGTTCAGTCGCTTGATTTGAATTCAAAAGGTAATGCCTTTGGTCCGCATTGGCATAAAGGTAAATTGTATTATATAGCCAACTCAAAGGAGCCTTCGTTGATTGATGATTTTTCAATGTCAGATTCATCGACTTATCTTGATGTTGCCGTTCAAGGGGGACAAACTGATCTTCCTTTAGGAAAAGTCAATTCAAACCGCCATGAAGGTTCATTTGCCGTGAACAATGATGGAAATAGAATGATCATAACGCGAACAATGGGCGCAGCATTGTTCAGTAAGATTGAGCAGCCTCAGTTGTTTGAATTGGTTGTCAATGAAAAAGGAAAATGGTCACGCGCAAAGCGTTTGAATTTTATGGATAAAAAATACTCCTATGCGCATGCCACTTTCTCTGAAGATGGAAAGACGTTGTATTTTAGTTCCAATAAGCCTGGCGGCTTAGGTGGTTTTGATTTGTATTCAGCCGCTTTGGGTGCAGAAGGCTGGGGGGATATCAAGATGCTATCCAATAAGGTGAATTCACCTTTTGATGAACTCTTTGCTACTGTTTCAGATGATTATTTGTTTTACTCCTCCAACAGACAAGGCGGGTTAGGTGCTTTTGACTTGTATGCTTGGCACAAGAAAATGGATGTAGTGGAGCATTTGCCTTTGCCCATCAACTCTAAAAGAGACGATTTTGCCATCTCTGACAACGGAACAGACAGCGTTTGGTTTGTAAGTTCAAATCGAAATTTCACCGAAGGAAAGGATGAAATTTTACAGATGACTTTTCCAAAAGTTCAAGATTTCCTATATGTTTATGACAATATGACCAATGAGTTATTGCGCTCAAAAGCTGCTAAAGTTCTATCCGTAGATGCGCGTTTGGTAGATAGTGGTATAGACAATGAAGGGAAAGTTCCACCATTCATGAAGAACGGAGATTCTCTGTTTGTTTACGGATATTATCCGCATAAATTGAAATTTGATGACAAGTCTGGATTGAAGCGATTCTTTTTCCGCCATTCTAAAAACAAATTAAAACCCATCAAAGAGATCATGTTGGATGTCGCTATTCCAAAGGAGGTTGCCGACGTTCCAGGTCAGAAAACCTATCAAATCGAGAACAGTGATGGCGGATACAAGAAGGTGACTGCAATCAATGGCGAAACCAACGTCGCTGCAGTATTGCCATTTGATCAAATCTCCGAAGGTGATTCCATCAAAGTCTCTATTTTTAAAGGCGATACTTTGATTGCAACATCCTATCAGATAGTGTCAACCAACAATGTTTATAGGGCATCTTCTATCAATATCACTGAGAAGAAATGGATTGCCGAAGTATTGAATAATGACACCTTGTCTAAGGCCAAAACGCCAATTCGTTCTCTGAAGTCTATCTATTTTGCGACAAACAAATGGTTCATCACGCCATCTGCTAAGAAAGCATTGGCAGAGGTAGTGGCTTTCATGAAAGAAAATCCTACAGCCATCATTGAATGTGCTTCACATGCTGACTGCAGAAGTTCTAGAGAATACAATCTTCGTCTTTCAGAACACAGAGCTAAATCTACCGCTGATTATATCGTTAAGAAAGGCATTGCTAAAGATCGAGTGAAATACAAAGGTTATGGAGAGGATAAGCCAGTGAATGGCTGTATTTGTGAAGGTAAAGTAGTGCCAAATTGCAGTCCAGGTCAGCTTCAGTTAAACAGAAGAACCGATTTTATATTGTTAAGTAAATAAGAAAGAGAATGCATAAAAAAAGGTGGGTCAATGGCCCACCTTTTTTGTTTTTCAGAGTTGTTATTTAAAACAAACCATGCAATTGACTGTCAATCGAGGAAATGATTTTACCCAAATCTTCGGCGTTTTCATGGAAACGATTTCCGTCAATATCTATGATGAGTAACTTTCCTTTGTTGTAGGTTGAAATCCATGCCTCATAGCGCTCATTCAATCGGGTCAAGTAGTCCAAACGAATGGCCTCTTCATATTCTCGTCCTCTTTTTTGAATATTCTCTACCAATGAGGGGACACCTGCTCTTAAATAAATCAATAAATCAGGAGGAGTGATGAATTCATCCATGACAGAAAATAGATCCGCGTAGTTTTCAAAATCGCGCGTTGTCATCAAACCCATAGCATGAAGATTGGGCGCAAAAATAAATGCGTCTTCATAAATGGTTCTATCTTGAACGACATTTTTTCCTTTCTTATTCAATTCAATCAATTGAGCCAATCTGCTCTTTAAGAAGAAAACCTGAAGGTTAAATGACCAACGTTGCATATCCTTATAAAAGTCTATTAGATAAGGATTGTCATCCACTTCTTCGAAGTGAGGTTGGTATTTATAATGCTTAGCAAGCAGGGTAGTCAAAGTGGTTTTACCTGAACCGATATTTCCAGCGATCGCAATATGCATGACGTAATAAAATTTTGTTTAGGTTTTAAAACGTGAAAATAGGGGAATCTAACGGAATAACCCCATTTGAGTGGGAATTGTTGAAAATTATTCCAATGAAATTTGAACAATGGCTTTGCCCCAAGAAACAATCATCCCATTGGATACACAAAAGGGATCATTTGGAGTCAGCGCAGATAGTGCTTTATCAATAGGGAAAATAGTTTTTAAATGGCGATCCTTCATTTCGTAGATGCTCCCTTGGTCAAACAAGTATTGTGCATCTCTCGAAGGATTTTGGTTGGAAATTCCGCCCAAAAGATCAAATACAAAAAGATGCTGATGGTCCCAAACGTACAAGCTGTTTTTGTGCTCAGTCATGCCCAGTGCATCCCAGTCAGACAAGGAATTAAATTGTGGTAGATTTTCAATACTGAACATCATATTGCCCAATTGATCAAATCTAAAAATCCTTAGATTCATATGGTCAAAACACCAGAATCCTCCAAGTATGGAACCGGAAACTTGGGTGATCCAGGATTGGGGCATTAATGATTGAAGAGAGAGATGCTCACCTTGTTCACTTAAGGTGTTGTCTAGAAATACAATTCTTTGTGTCTCTTCAAAAAATACAAAAGGTTTTTGGGGTTGCACCAAATCAAGTTTACTGATTTTACCAAAAGCGAGATTACCGTTGCGAAAGAACAGATTTTGAACGGCGTCATATTTTTCCAATGAATTTTCATCCCAGCGATAAATGTTTCCCCAATGATCGATGCTCATTTGAACACCAATGGATTGAGCGCCTATTCTCGCAAAAGCAGCAATGCTAAGAAAGAGGGAGGTGAATAAAATTTTGTATAGACTGAATGTACTCATCTGTTGGATGTAATCTGGGGACTTTATTTTGACCGCCTAATTTTCCTCGGCTCTTCATCCAAAGAAGAAAAGTATTGGCCGGCACTGACTCAATTTGCAATGCAAGCAAATTCAAGTTGCCTTTTCGTTTGGCTTCGTAGTCAGAATTGATTGCTTGTAAATTTTGATCAAGATCAATAGAAAATTGATTCAAGTTAACTGGGGCATGCAAGAATTCAATGATCCAATGGTGCTGCGCTATTTGGCTTTTTTCTGCTGTAATGATAGGGCCTACTGTATACTCCGTCACTTGACAGCTATGTGCCCTGCATGTTTTATTTAACGCACTTTCAGCGTTTTCTACAATGAGTTCCTCACCCGCAATATTGATGTATTGTTTGGTTCTTCCGCTGATTTGAAATCGAAAAGGATACGTGGATGTAAAACGAATGGTATCCCCAATCATGTAACGCCACAATCCGCCATTGGTACTAATGACAACGGCGTAATTTTTCCCAACCTCAACATCTGCCAATCCAATGGCTTGCGGTTGATCTGAATACCAATACTCTGCCGGTATGAATTCGTAGTAAATACCGTAGTCCAACATGAGTAACATTTCATCGCTGCCCAATTCATCTTGGATTCCAAAGAAACCTTCACTGGCATTATAGGTTTCCATATAATGAATGGGCTCACCCATGATGGCATCAAACTGCTGACGATAGGGTAGGAAACTGATTCCACCATGCATGTACAGCTCAAGGTTGGGCCAAACTTCTTTGATGGTTTTCACCTTCTTTTTATGACAAATGCGTTGCAGCAGAAGCAATGTCCAGCTTGGAACTCCCGCAATATTGGTCACGTTCTCATTCATGGTGGCCAGTGCCATTGCTTCTAATTTATCCTCCCAATTGTCCATGAGTGCAATTTCCTTGGCTGGTGTTCGCTTGCTTTCCACCCAAATGGGAAGATTGTCGATGATGATGGCGGACAAATCGCCAATCAATTTGCCAGAGTGATCATTGGATATTTTGGATGCACCACCAACCACCAGCGTCTTTCCGTCATACAAACGCGCTTGTGGGTTAAGGTAGTAGTACAAGGAAAGCAAATCTTTGCCGCCTTTGTAATGACATTCTTCCAAAGATTCAGAAGTGACAGGAATGTATTTGCTTTGGTTGTCAGTGGTTCCGCTACTTTTAGCAAACCACTTCACTTTAGTGTCCCAAGTTACTTTGTCCTCTCCATCTTTGATAAGATCAATGTATGGACGGAATGCTTCATAACTTCTAATGGGTACGTTTTTTCTAAAATCGGCAGCGTTTTTAATCTTTTGAAAGTTGTGTTCAAAGCCAAAACGTGTTGCGCCTGATTCCTCAATCAAATAGGACAAAAGTTCGTCTTGCACCTCGATAGGGTGTTTCTTGAACAAGTCAATCTGATGAACCCTTTTGGTAATAAACCATGAAAAAACACCATTGAGCGCCATCCCATAAAGTTAGGGATTTTTTAGCAATTGGATGATGCTAATTCTTTTAGATTCGATCATTTTTGCAATATGAAATTGCCCAGCTTAATTACTATATGCATCTTCTTTGTTCTCATGTCTTGTCAATCAACCAAAACACTGATGGATGAGACGGCATCGCCGGTGCAATGGGGATATCTGAAATCAGCCTATCTCACCCTACCAGTGTCCATTTCTTTGGCCAAGGTGGAAAAAAAGGTGAATGAATCCATCCCTTGGCATTTCAAGAATGCAGCTTGGCCCGCTTTTGATCAACGGGGATGTGGTGAACCACAAATCAAATACACAGTCTCGCGGGATAGCATTCACCTCAAGCCAGAAGGCAATACACTTTATTTTGATATGTACTTGTCTTATGGCATTGAAGGAAATTATTGTCCACTTTGTTTTGATGGACAATGTAAATCTCCCGCACTTCCGTTTTCCTGCGGTGTGCAAAAAGAGAATGCAAGAAGAATGCATTGGGTAGGGAAAATAATTTGGTCTGTTGGAGCGGATTTTCAATTGAAGGCCAGATCAGAAACATTGAAATTAAAGGCATTGGATCCTTGTGAATTTACTTTTCTTAAAGTTGATTTTACCAAGATGGTGCAACAAGAGTTTGAGAAGGCTATTGCCAGTGCATTAAATTCAGGTGATCAACAATTGAATAAACTAAATCTGCTCAGTGGATATCAATCATCCTTGAAAGAATTAAATCGAGGTATTGATTTAAAGGGCAATGGTTTTTTATTGGTGAATCCCCAAGTTGTAAGTATGAGTCCGGTTGAATTAAAAAACAAAAGAATGACTACCTGGTTGGGTGTTCAGGCGGAATTGAAATGGTCAAATGCTCCTGCTGCCATGGATTACCCTCTGCCCAGGTTTCAATTGGTGAAAGAGCAAAAACAAGCGCCGTGGGAATTGGAAGTTTCACTCACGTGGGAGGCCATTCAGCGAATTGTTCAAACGCAATGGGAAGGGAAATCGCTGCCTTTGAATGGACAGGAAGAGTTTGTATTCTTTCAGGAAATAAAGGTCTCACAGCATGAATCAGAATGGATGCGGGTCCAAGGAGTAGCTGACATTCATACCAAGAAAGCCAAAAGGAAGAATGTTAGGTTTGAGTTAAAAGCAAAGCCAGTTTTGGATGAACAAGGACAAAATTTAATTTTAGAGGATATCATTTTTGATTTGGGTTTTAAAAACAAAATCATGGAGGCAGGAATTGGTTGGGAGTTGATGCAGCGGCGATGGAAAGATGATCGTTATAATCAAATCAATCTGCAATCGATGCTGAATAATGTTGTGTCAGAAGTCAATCTAAAAGCCGCCGCCATTAAAAATGAGAAGTTGGGCGTTAAGGGTTCATTTCAGCAAGCGGCTGTGAGAAAGTTGAATTTGAATCAAGAAGGTTTTAAAATGACATTGGCCCTTTCGGGCCAATGGGAGCTTTTGATAAATCCGTAGTTGTTATTTCAGAATTTCACGACTGATTACGAGTTTCTGAATTTCAGAGGTTCCTTCGCCAATGGTGCAAAGTTTGGAATCGCGGTAGAATTTTTCCACTGGGAAATCTTTTGTGTACCCATATCCACCGAATATCTGCACTGCTTCTGTCGCCACGCGAACACTTACTTCAGATGCGTAATACTTGGCCATGGCGCCTACTAGGGTGACTTTTTGCTTGGTGTTTTTTAAATGACAAGATTCCAACAACAGCATTTCGGCGGCTTCTATTTCAGTAGCCATATCAGCCAGTTTGAAGGCTATCGCTTGGAACTGCGCTATGGGTTGGCCAAATTGCTCGCGCTCTTTGGAGTATTTTACTGCTGCGTCCATCGCACCTTTGGCAATGCCAAGGGCAAGTGATCCAATTGAAATTCTTCCGCCATCTAATATTTTCATGGCTTGCACAAAACCATCTCCGAGTTGTCCACAAATTTGACTTTCATGCACACGGCAATTGTCAAAAATGAGTTCGGCCGTTTCTGATGCGCGCATACCCAATTTGTTTTCTTTCTTACCTCCAGAAAACCCTGGTGTTCCTCTTTCAATAATAAAGGCAGTGATGCCATGTGAATCAAGTAACTCTCCTGTCCTGACCAAAACCAATGCAACATCACCAGAAATACCATGTGTAATCCAGTTTTTGGTCCCATTGATTACCCAATATTCACCATCCTTTACGGCTGTGCATTTCATGCGCATGGCATCGCTTCCTGTATTGGCTTCTGTTAATCCCCACGCACCAATCCATTCACCTGTAGCCAATTTCGGTAGGTATTTTAGTTTTTGCTCCTCTGATCCAAATTCCAAAATGTGATTGGTGCAAAGGGAATTGTGCGCCGCCATGCTCAGTCCTATCGAACCGCAAACTTTCGCCAATTCCTCAATGGCTGTTTTGTACTCAAAGTATCCCAAACCAGCTCCGCCATATTGCTCAGGTACCAACATGCCCATAAGCCCCAATTGTCCCATTTTCTCAAATAAGGGACGTGGGAAGGTTTGACTTTCATCCCACTCCATAACATGGGGGCGAATTTCTTTTTCTGCAAAATCACGCACCATTTGCGCAATCATTTGCTCGTTTTCTGATTGATTAAAATTCACGTTTTCGAAAATTTATCATTGAAATTTTCATTTCATTATAGTTGTGCAAATGTATGCAGAGGAACTTGATACAACGTTAAATTTTCTTTGCCATTAAGAGTAGCCAACTCCATTAAAAATCCCATTCCTACCAATGTTCCACCTGATTGTTGAACCAGCTGAGCCGCTGCATTAGCTGTGCCTCCTGTTGCCAATAAATCATCGTGGATATAGACGCGTTGTCCGGTTTGAATGTCACCGATTTGAATCTCCATTGCGGCCGATCCGTATTCTAAATCGTAAGATACCTGATAGGTTGGTCTTGGCAGCTTCCCCCTTTTTCTGATCATTACAAATGGTTTATTCATGGCCAAAGCAATGGCAAAACCTAGCGGAAAACCACGACTTTCAAGACCAACAATGACATCCACTTCAAGTGGTTTGATCAATGATACTGCGTGATCAATGAGGGCTTTGCTCAATTCAGGGTTGGCAAAAATGGGTGTAATGTCTTTGAATATAATTCCCGGCTTGGGAAAATTGGGTACGTCTATGACGGTTTTTTTAATTTCTTCTTGTAGATTCATGGTGATAGGCTATCCACCGCAAGATAGGGGATAATCTTTCTCCACATCGTATCGGGTATGGCTTTGGCCATTTTAATCTCATCAATGGTTTTGTATGGACCATGTGCTTCTCTATAATTTAGGATTCTTTTGGCCTGGGTCCATTGTAAATAAGGATGTTTGGCCAGCGTTTCTAGGTTGGCTTGATTGACTTGGATGGTTCTTAACTGGCCATTGCATGACCATTGACCATGCAGTTTTTCCCAAGTTTCCTCCTTGAGGTATTTGATTTCCAACAGCTGGGTCAATGAATAGTACCCACCCAGCGCTTCGCGGTAGGCAACAATCTGCTTGGCAAGAAACCCACCAATCATCGGCAATTGTTCTAGTTGGGCGCTGTCCGCTTGATTGATTTCTAACACAATTGGGATCGTTGTTTTTTCCAATGTTGAATCATATAGATATGCTGTAATGATTTCCTGTGTTTTCTGGTCTGCGGTATCAATCAATTGCAGGCTTTTCCAATGAGGCGTATGGATGGGGAAATAGTGTGGAATTACCCAAATACGAATGCAAATTTGAACAATAAAGAAAAAGGTGAGTAGGGTCAATGCTTGTCTTTCAGTTCGACTGAAATAGAGCCAAAATGTTGGTTGTGTCTTCATGCAGCAAAGAAAAAATCTACCAGATGGAATCTTAATGCGTGCATAATGTATGCGAGGTCTATTCTGTCTAAGTTCCCCTAGTGCTTTGGTTTTGTCAAAAAAAGACACCTATAATTTATATGAAAAAAGCCCCACAAGGGGGCTTATAAATAGACATATTTTTTAATAAGTTATCGTGCTACGCCGACAGCTCTTTTTTCTCTAATGACTGTAACACGGACCTGACCTGGGTAGGTCATTTCTGTTTCAATTCGGTTGGCCAAGCTCAAGGCCAAAGCATCACTTTGGTCATCAGAAACTTTATCGGCTTCTACCATGACACGCAATTCACGTCCAGCTTGGATGGCAAAACTCTTGCTTACACCTGGGTATTCCAATGCCATGTTTTCAAGATCACGCAAACGCTGAATATAGGCTTCAACAACTTCTCTGCGTGCACCCGGACGAGCGCCAGAGATGGCATCACAAACTTGGATGATGGGTGACAACATAAACTTCATTTCCACCTCATCATGGTGAGCTCCGATGGCGTTGCAAACATCTGGTTTTTCTCCATATTTCTCCGCCAACTTCATTCCCAAAATAGCATGCGGCAATTCGCTCTCATCTTCTGGAACTTTTCCAATGTCATGCAGCAAACCTGCGCGCTTGGCTGTCTTTGGATTCAGACCCAATTCACTGGCCATTGTGGCGCACAAATTGGCTACCTCTCTTGAGTGCTGCAACAAATTCTGTCCGTAAGATGAACGGTATTTCATGCGGCCAACCATGCGAATCAACTCACTGTGCAAGCCATGAATGCCTAAATCAATACAAGTGCGTTTACCCACCTCCATGATTTCATCTTCAATGTTCTTTTTAACTTTGGCTACAACCTCTTCTACTCGGGCAGGATGGATACGTCCATCTGTTACCAATTGGTGCAATGACAGACGAGCAACCTCTCTTCGCACTGGATCAAAGCAAGAAAGTACAATGGCCTCTGGAGTGTCATCAACGATGATTTCAACTCCTGTGGCTGCTTCTAGAGCACGGATGTTTCTTCCCTCACGACCGATGATGCGTCCTTTGACTTCATCATTTTCAATATTGAAAACCGATACGCTGTTTTCTACGGCATGCTCTACGGCAGTGCGCTGAATGGTTTGAATCACAATCTTCTTGGCATCTTGATTGGCCTTTAATTTGGCTTCATCGATGATGGATTGAATCTGACCCGCTGCCGCATTGCGTGCTTCTTCTTTCAATTGCTCCATCAGGGTATTTTTGGCCTGATCGGCAGTCATTTTACTCAAGTCTTCAAGAAGAGAAACGGCTTTCTGGTTGTTTTTATCCAGTTCAGATTGCTTTTTCTGAGTGAGCTCCATTTGTTTGTTGAGTTGCTCCCTTTGCGTTTCAATCTCCTTGTCCTTCTTTTTGATTTGCTCCGTTTGTTGAGACAATTCTTTTTCTCTGTTTCGGATTTTATCCTCTGATTGCTTTACTTTATTGTTGCGCTCATGGACTTCTTTCTCATGTTGAGATTTTAATTCTAAAAAACGCTCCTTGGCTTGAAGAATTTTTTTCTCTTTAATGGTTTCTCCTTCTTTCATGGCCTCGGAGACAAGGCTTTCTTTTCTGGTTTTTAGGACACTGTTGAAGACAAACCAAGCCCCGGCAAAGCCGATGACAAGTCCTGCAACAATACCCACAAGAATCATTAGATCCATCGTTTTATGGTTTTAGTGAATGATACATTAACCTCATGCTTTCATGAGGGTTTGCAGAGTGGGTGAGAGATGAAGATTAGAATTACTCCACCAACAGGGATGCTGTCAGTGCATTGAGCTTTTCCAATTGAGTGATCGTTGAATTGTCCGTGGAAGTTGCGGGCTGCGGGGATTTGGTGGCCATTTGCAACAATGTCATGGCCAGCAAGTCTTGCATATCCTTTACTCCGTATTTTTCTTGAAAAGCATCAATGTTGGATTGAATCTTGGCTTCTGCTTGTCTTAAAGTTGCTTCCTCTTCCTGCTGGATGTTCAGCGGGTAATATCTTCCTGCAATCTTGACTTTAACTGAAACTGTACTCATCTCAAGCGTTGATTAATGCTATACACTCATCTATCTCTTTTACCAAGTCCTGAATCCTCTGCTGGGTCTGAGCTTTGAATGGTTCCAAATCTTTTTCCTGATTCAATACTGGTCGATTGTTTACATGTTCCAAACTCTCCCTCAAATCTTCTATTTGTGCTTGAAGCTCCTTATTGATGGTATAAAGAGAACTTAATTCACCTTTCTGTTTGGCAATGGTTTCTTCCAATTGCTTCTTCTGTTCACCCAAGCGGCGAATATTGGCTTCAAGTTGTACAAAAAGTGTTTCAGGATTCATTTTCACATGTTCTATCGCACACCAAATGTAGTTCAATTCCGATAAGGTTTTTCATTCTGTGCATCAATTTCTCAACAAGTTTTTCTAAATTGCCATCGATGAATAGGATTTTAATTTGGTGCAGTGTTTTCATGATTTCACTTCTTTTGGGGTTTTCAGGCGATATCTGCGCCCAAAATTTCCCCAATGATTTTTCTTCGCCATTGGAAATTCCCATTTCTTTATCCGGCAGTTTTGCTGAATTGCGCAGCAATCATTTTCATTCAGGTTGGGACATACAAACCCAAGAAAAAGAAGGTTTGAAGGTGATGTCCATTGCTGATGGATATGTGTCTAGAGTAAAAGTATCAGCCAAAGGATATGGGAATGCGATTTACATTACCCATCCGCAACATCATTTGGTTTCAGTCTATGGTCATTTGTCTCAATTTAAAAATTCATTGGCCGATGAGGTGTATCGTTTGCAATACGAGAAACAGTCTTTTGAGTTAGATATCACTTTTGAACCCAATCAATTTCATGTTGTTCGTGGCGGGGAAATAGGTAAATCGGGTAACTCCGGATCGAGTGGTGGGCCGCATCTTCATTTCGAGATCAGAAATCAGTTCACTGAAAAAACCATTGATCCTTCATTGTTCGGATTCAAAGTTGAGGACATCTCTCGGCCGCTCATCGAGTACATGAGCTTTATTCCCAAAGGATCTTTTGACAATGTGCAACGCTTGGATTTTCATTTTGCAGGTGAATCTTTTGGTAGAGAGGATACTTTGTATGAAGTGCCAGATACATTTGGCGTAGCCTTGCAGGTGAAAGATTTTGTTTTGGATGCCAATCACCCAACAGGTGTCAAACAGATCATCACCCTTCTGGACGGAAATATCATCTCCGAACTTTTATTTGATTCTCTTGATTTTAATCAGACCAAGGATGTAAATGCACATGTGTTTTATCCAGAGTGGTCCGCGCAAAAAGCCAATGTGCACCGTTGTTACAAATTGCCCAACGCGCCGCAGTACCCTTTTATTTATTTGGAAAAGGATGGATGGGTGCACATCAAAGATACCATGGTGCACGCCATTACTTGTTTGGCCACCGATTTCAGTGGAAATGCCACTTGTGTTTTTGCATTCATTAAAAAGAAAAAGGATGAGCGAACCCAATCAACTCCAGTTGATATTATCTCATGGGAGCGAGGTGGCTTGCTGAAGACAGAAGATTGGGCATTGACCATTCCTCCCAATGCGCTGTATGAAGACACACCTTTGAATTTGCAGTACAGAATGAAAAGAAGGGTGGAGGATGGTCAATTCAAAGTGGATAGTTTGTTGTTTTCTATTACACCGCCATCGGCTTTTGCCCAGAAGATTTATCTGAGCAATGCATCCAAATACTGGAGGGATATGCCAGATAGCATCAAAGAGAAGATGGGTTTGGTAAAGTTGAATGAAGAAGGATCATGGTTGGGTTGGAGCAAAGAACAGGATGGCATTGGCGTGAGTAAATCCGGTCAGTATTTTTTATTAGAAGATACAGATGCACCAAAAGTGGTGCTCATTGATCGAGAAAAAGGTAGTCTATTGGTGATGGATAATTTGAGTGGGATAAAGCGATACAATGCCTTGACAAAGGACAATATCTGGATAATGTTGCGTTATGATCAGAAAACAAATATGTTGTACTGGGATACAAAAAAAACAACAGCATTGAAAGCCGATGTTTTGAAGATTCAGTTGGAAGATTTTGCAGGAAACAAAACGGAAGTAACCATTCCTATCCAATAAAATCGTTCTTTTTCATGCCCAACCAAGCCAGTGCCGAACCATGGTACATCCAATTTATCGTGTCCGCGTCCAATCCCATTTCCAAGATGAATTTACCAATTTCCAGATCACCCAATGGAAAGGGGTAATCAGTTCCCAAGGCCACCTTTTCTTTGCCCTGCTTTTTTAGTATGTAATGCAATAACTCAGGATCGTGGGTTGCACTATCCACCCAAAATTTACCAATATAATTTCTGGGGTTATTGGGATTGTCTACAGCTACTAGGTCAGGTCGGCAATTGAAACCATGCTCTAATCTGCCTATTGATGGAATAAAAGATCCTCCCGAGTGGGCAAACAACCAACGAACCTTTGGAAACATATCCATAACGCCAGCAAATATCAATGACGCCATCGCTCTGGCGGTTTCTGCCGGCATGCCCACCAACCAGGGCAACCAATATTTTTTCATGTTGGCTTCGCCCATCATTTCCCAAGGATGAACCATCACGCACATATCCAGCTCTTCTATCTTTTGCCACAAAGGGAAAAACACGGGTTCGCTCAAATTAAGGTTGTTGATGTTTGAACCGATTTGAATCCCGCGATACCCCAATTTTTTGCATCGCTCCAATTCCTCGATGGCCAAATCCACATCCTGCATGGGAAGGGTTGCCAATCCAATATAATGTTTGGGATGATCTTGAAAAATTTGTGCAATGTGATCGTTCAAGAATTGACTGACTTTAAGTCCGTCTTCTGGCTTGGCCCAATAAGAAAACAGAACGGGAATGGTACACACTACCTGAACTTGCGTGTCAAATTGTGCATATTCCTGAATCCGCAATATTGGGTCCCAACAATTGGATTCAATTTCTCGGAAAAACTTGTCACCCTGCATCATTCTTGCAAACCCCGTTCGGTGATGATCGAGGTGAATAAACCCAGCGTAGCCAAATTCCTTTGACCAATTGGGAATTTGCGCCGGCATGATGTGCGTATGGGTGTCAATTTTTAACATGCCGGCTAATTTAAGTTTACTTTTTGAACTTTCGTTAAATCGATTTGATTGACCCCGTTAATGCTCCAATTTTTCACTCGTTTATTGACAAAATGAACTACTTGATCATAATACAATGGGATAACGGGGTAATCTTGTAAGACAATTTCTTCCATATCGTTTTGATATCGGTGCCGCTCCTCAAGATTGGTCAATTCAGAGGATTGGTTGTACAACTTCTCAAACTGGGGATTGAAATAGTGGGTGTAATTGGCTCCAGCGGGTGACCATAGTTCTCTGCGAAAAATCTGTAAAAAATTTTCGGCGTCAGCATAGTCAGCCAACCAATTTTTTCGAAACATGGTGACTTTTCCTTTGGCAACCGCATCTTTAAAAGTGGATGACTGAAGGACTTGTATTTGAATGTTGATTCCAAGTTTGGACCAATGCTTCTGCATCATTTCAAAAATATCAGTGTACTCAGGGGTGATGGTCAATGAGACACTGGGAAGTGGATTTCCCCACCTTTCATGCAAAACGTGCATCAATGAATCAACTGTGTTTTTATTGCTGTTTTGATTCTTGTGAAAATGGCCCTTGCTCAGCAGCGTTGGAGGCACAAAGCCATGATTGGCGGGCAGAATGAGATTGTTGCGCAGTTGACAAATCTCTTTCCTAGGCGTTGTACAATAAATTAATTTTCGATAGTCCTTATCTTGTGTGATTTCGCGGCTTTTTTCATCCAATAAAAATCCTATGTAGTCGGTTTTGATAAATGGCATTTTAAACATCGTCAGTTCATCTTGATTACTCAAGAGCTGCCCATCAGGTGTGAGCAGTTCATCGATAAAATTGGCATCCAATCCACTCATGAAATCATATTTCCCACTTCTTAATCCTTGAAATTCTGCATACACATCTTTAACAAAATCAATTTTTACCGCATCCAGGTAGGGCAGAGATTTCCCTTGCCCATCTTTCATCCAATAATGGGCGTTTTTGTGCAAAACCATGGCAACATCGGTTTCCCAAAATTTGAATTCAAAGGGGCCGGATCCAATGGGATGTGTTCTGAAATTCTCAGCTGATGCTAATACGGCCTCAGGTAAAACGACATTGGCAAAAACTGTTGATAGCAATTGTAAAAAAGAACCTTGCGGTTTTTGAAGTCTTATTTCAAGTGTACTGTCATTGATGGCAACAAAAGGTTGTGATTTAATGCAACAATCAAAAATCCATTTGCCCGGAGAAGCCAATTCTGAATTCATGATGCGTTCAAAGCTGAAAACAAAATCTGATGCATTTACGAGTCGTTCATTTCCTGCGTAGTTGTGAAACCAAACATTGTTTCTCAAATGAAATTGATAGGTTTTCTGATCGTCTGAGATATCCCAGGAATGCGCAATAAGTGGCTGCGGATTAAGATTACTATCTAATCCTACTAGGCCATCAAACAATTGATTGATGATCCACATGCTTTCTAAGTCATTGGAAAAAGCAGGGTCTAGGGATTTTACACTTCCACTTTCATTGTAATAGAAAATGGTCTTATCCAAGTTTTCCGTTGATGACGTGCATCCGTTTAGTATGAGACCTAGGAGGAGTGCTTGGAAAATGCGCATCAACAATTTCATATTGTAAAAATAGCCAACCACCAACAATCGGATTAGATTTGTCGGAAATTAATGAACATGAAATTGAAGGTTTTTTACGGATTAATCTTGATGGTGATTTTTGCCACAGGTTGCTTTGTTCCGCGCTCAAAGCGAATCAAAAGTGATGAATTCTCCATTGGTCAAGTTTCTGAGGCCTATATCATGTCCTACAATGTGGAGAATCTTTTTGATACCATCAATGATCCTGAGAATGATGATGACTTTACGCCAAGTGGTAAATTAAAATGGAATACGCAAAAGTATAAGGAGAAATTAGCTCATATCTCGCAGGTCATAGAAAGTGTAAAGATTGAGAATGGCGGTCAATGGCCAATTGTAGTAGGACTGATTGAAGTTGAACATGCGTCATGTCTTAATGATTTGGTTGCGCAGAGCGGTATTCAAGAGGCAGGTTATGAAGTTGCTTTTATGGAGGGAGAGGACGAAAGAGGAATAGATGTTGGTCTTTTGTACCGTTCTAAAGTTATGCAATTGGTGAGTGTCAAAAATCACAATGTGGTTTTGCCGGACAATGACAAGACCAGGCATATTCTTGAGGTAGTTGGAAAAGTAAACAATGAGTTGATTGTATTTTATGTCAATCATTGGCCTAGTAGAAGTGGAGGTGAGGAGAAGTCGGCTCCCTCACGGATGTTGGCTTCTGAAACTTTGTCCTTGGTTATGACCAATAGCATGAAGCAGTATCTCAATGCAGACATGATGTTGATGGGTGATTTCAATGATTATCCAGACAATCAAAGTGTGGCTCGGTTGGAGTGGGTGAATGGAAAACAATTTTCCAATCTGATGAAAAAGACCGCTGATACAAATGTTGGAAGCCACTACTACAAGGGCGAGTGGGGTTTCCTAGATCAATTCATTGTGAATAGCGAATTGTTGGTTCAAGATGGTAAGGGGTGGTTGTTTAAACGTTCGGAAGCTGTTGCATTTGATTTTATGATGTATACCAACAACAAAGGTGAAATGTCTCCTGCGCGCACTTATGTTGGTGATAGTTACAAGGGAGGTTACAGTGATCACCTACCTATCCTCATGGAAATGAAGTTTCAGAAATAAAAAAAGCCCCAAATAGGGGCTTTTTAATTTCAGTAAGAAAAAATTACTTCTTCTTAGCAGCAGCTTTTTTCGCTGGAGCAGCTTTCTTGGCTGGAGCAGCTTTTTTGGCTGGAGCAGCTTTCTTAGCAACAGCTTTCTTAGCAGGAGCAGCAGCTTTTTTCGCTGGAGCAGCTTTCTTAGCAGCAGCTTTTTTAGGAGCGGCAGCTTTTTTCACTGGAGCAGCTTTTTTCGCTGGAGCAGCTTTCTTAGCAGGAGCGGCTTTCTTTGCAGGAGCAGCAGCTTTCTTTGCAGGAGCAGCAGCTTTTTTAGCTGGAGCGGCCTTCTTTGCAGCTTTTTTAGGTGCTGCAGCCTTTTTTGTTTTACTCATAGTATTAAACGGTTGATTGTTGCCTAAATGTCAGTGTGCGCATTGCGTTCAATTTTAGAAGTAGAACAGATGAAAACTTATTTTTCCATTCTCGCATATCTTCATTGTAGGCAAAGGAACTTTGATTACGTTGAAAATCCTCATCACTTTTTTCAAACCTTTCCGCTTCCATTTCACACGATTCAAATCTGCGTCAAAAGAAAAAAGAAATTCACGATGACGTTGAAAATTATTAACAATAAGATTGTTGGTTTTGGCATGCGTCATTTCCGATGCGCTATATCCAATAGATAATGATACTACATCTCTCAAAGTGTTGTTTTTGTTGAAAAGTAGTGTTGAATTAAAAGACAACCAGTAGGTTTGACCATTGTAGTCTTTGAAAACACGTTGTTGAAAATTATCACCTAATTGTGAAGGGTTGTATTTTGAAAATGGTGTTTCATGATATGAAAACTTCATTTTAATTTTTTGCTCGCTCCATTTTTTTTGTTGTATTAAATGTAAAAATGATCCAGACAAGTTTGCTGTCATGTCCCAAGGTGAAAACCCCCATTGTTTTGAAAATCCATCTAGTAATTCAATGGTTGTCATATAACTCAATGAAGAAATTGTTGCGTTCCGTATACTTCTTTTTGCATCATATCCTGTTCGTTGGTATTGATTGAAAAAGAACTCATTCAGCTGGTATGCACTAAAGGCATGTCCCACTTTGTCCATTTGTAACCACTCATTGCCGTCATTGAAAAAGTGAAAAGAAGAACGTGGGTAATCTTTGTACCACATTTCATTGAGTGCTATTAGACTCATTGATCCAAATGCTACAGTTCCTATCGGGACGGTCTTTTGACAATTGCATAAACTATCTGTTTTTTGGCTGAAGCACCTGTAACCAAATGCCAAAAGACAGAAACATAAGAATGTTTTTTTTATCATCTCTTGATGTTCAGTCCATTCAAGTACTTCTGATACCTCAGTGCATTTTTCTGATGGTCATCAAACGATGAAGTAAACAAATGTTGTCCACTACCATCATCAGTGGCACACATATAAACGAAGTTGTGCTTTTCATATTGAAGCACTGCATCAATGTATTTCTTCTCTGTGATGAATATCGGACCAGGTGGAAGTCCATCAATGATGTAGGTGTTGTATGGTGAGTTTAGATTCAGATCTTGCTTTAATATGCGTTGGGCATTTTTTAATTCTAGCGCATATTTTACGGTTGCATCGCACTGAAGCTTCATGGGTTTTCTTAATCGATTTAAATACAGTCCAGCAATGGTTGAAGCCTCTGAAAAAATTTTGGTTTCTCCTTTGACCATTGAAGCCAAGATGTAAACTTCCTCTTTGGTTAATCCCAGTTCTTTTGCTTTCTCCAATCTTTCATTTGTCCAGAAATCCAAATAGAATTGATGAAATCTTTTGGCAATTTTTACAGCCTGCTCGCCGTATGTAAAGGCATAGGTATCAGCAAAGAAATAAGTGGTCCGGATATTGGCATTTGATACCGGATATTCAGAATGAAAAACACTGTCAAATGCATTGTGATATTGAATGGACGATTGTCCCAACTCTTGACTGAAAAGTTGGAATAATGAGTCTGATTGGTTGGCAGTGTCTATTCTAATCAATATGTCTATTTGCTCCTTTCTTCTTAACATGTGAATAACGTCAATGGGTGACATGTCAGCGCATATTTTGTATTTACCAGCAGGAATTTGCTTTAGTCTTTTCAATGCACACCCTGATATAAATGATTGTTTCCAAAAATTGTCAAAGGGCCATTGCTCAGCAATTTCAGAAGGAGTTGATTCTTCAGAAATTGAAAATATAATTTCCGCATCGGAGGTTTTGTACCATAATCCATATCCAATAAAGGCTGACAATCCCAGGATGATAATGGCGATGATAATCAATAATTTTTTCATGATGCAATACTTTTCTGATATCGATAAACCTTTTGATTTCTATGAATTTCAGTCCTTGTTTGTTGGTATCCCAATTTTTCAAATAACTTTTGAGATGCCGGATTGTTAGGATGGATGATGCAATGAAAATGTTGAATACCATATTTCAGCTGCATGGCAGAGTGGAGAATTTTTAGCGCGGCACTCGCAAATCCTTTTTTTCTAAATTCAATATTGGGTACAGCTATTCCAACTCCTACAGACTGTTGGTCTATATCCCATTGGAACAAATCAATCATACCAATGGGTTCACGCACATTTTCTATGATCCAACGTTCTTGGTTTGCAGATTTCATTGAATTTTTCTCGTTGAGAAAAGAAGAAATATCATCTATTGTGAAGGGGCCGGGTTCATCCGTTACTTCCCAAAGCAAAGGATTATTTTCCCAAAGTAAAATAACATCACAGTCTTCGGGGGTAGCTTTGCGAATGGTAATCATGGAAATTGATTCAGGCTCAGTTTGACCAACGTGCAAGCCTCCTCCCAAACAATATTGTTGGCATCCAATAACTCCTGAAATGATGGGTTTTCAGTTCCAGGATTAAATATGACTTTAACGGGATTTAAAAGAATGATTGCTGGTATATACGTATGTTGATGCTGGGGACCAACATAAAGTGTAACAACGGCATCTTCCGCTAATTCAGGTATTGAAGGATGTATCGCATGATTGAATACCATTTTGTTTTTCAATCCCACAAGCACAATGTCGAAACCTTTCTTAACAAGTGCCTCAGTGGCTTTATAACTGTATCGCTCCGAATTGTCTGAAGCTCCAATAATTACAACCTTCACAAGTTTATGGTTTTGTGTTATTTTTGTTCCATGTCATCAAAAACAAAATTAAGCATATTGGTCAGTGCGCTGATGCTGTTTTTCAGTTCATGTATTGTGAATAGAGATTTTATGCTCCAAACGGATGAAGATTATCCATTTGCGGTTCCAAAACTGGATACGGTGGCGAGAGAACAAAAAATCAACACATCTTCTGTCATAGAGTTGATGTTGTTGACCCGAAATGGTGATATGATTTTTGAATCTGTCGTCAGCACAGATGGTGGTCAAAACCAAAGTGCAAGGCTAAGTCGCACAATGTCTCAGATTGAGTATGTGCAGGACATAAATGGAATGTACAATCTTCCGCTTTTAGGTAAAACCAACCTCAATGGTATGACCCTATTCGAAGCTCAAGAATATTTGGAGAAGAAATTTTCCCAATTTTTTGTTGAGCCTTATTGTGTGTTGCGAATAGTGAACAATCGATTTATTTATTTTAGTGGAGGTGGTTCTTTGAGCCAGGTCGTTAATCTGCCCAGTTATCGTATTTCATTATTAGAAGCCATAACCATTGCTGGTGGTATCAATAGTCGGGGGATAAGCTCTAAAATCAAAGTGATTAGGAGTGTAAAGGGTAAGAATGAAGTGTTCTTGTTTGATATGTCAAAAATAGAGGCCTTACAGTTCAGTGAATTTTACATTCAAAATGGTGATATTGTTTATATCGAGCCCAGACCTCTGTATGCTTCTGGGTTTTTAGGTGTCATTTCACCAGTCATCACACTTGCAACAACTGTAGTCCTATACTTATCCATTTTAGCCAAGTAGATGAAGATTTCACCATTGTCTTTACATGGAATCCTGTCCATAGAGCCCAATATCTTTCATGACGATAGAGGTTATTTCTTTGAAAGTTTTAATGAGGCTGCATTTCGTTTGAACACGGGCTTGAACTTGACCTTTGTTCAAGACAATCAAAGCTGTTCCAACAAAAATACTTTGCGGGGGTTACATTTTCAAATCCCCCCCAAATCACAAGCAAAACTGATTCAAGTTGTGACTGGAAGTATAATTGATGTGGTTGTGGATTTGCGTCGGTCTAGCCCCACTATCGGGAAGCATTTGATGATCGAACTTAAGGCCTCAGATTTTAAATTTCTTTTCGTTCCAGAAGGTTTCGCACATGGTTTTCTCAGTTTGGAAGACAACACACTGGTGAAGTACAAATGCTCGCAATATTATTCACCTGATGCTGAACGTTGTTTACATGTCGGTGACGAGTCACTGCAAATCCAATGGCCCATTGATTGGAAAAACGCTGCCATGTCTCCCAAAGATGAGGTAGGCATGAGATTGGAAGATTGCGTTGATTATTTTATTTAGTCATGTTGAATCCAACATGTGAGACGCTGCGCTCACCATTGGGATGAACAATGATTTTCTCAAGAGCACTTGTGCTACCCATAACCCGATCTATGGTTTTAACTTCACCAAATGGAACACTGTGGGAAATAAGTGATTCTCTGATGGTCTGAAACAAAATCTTTTCTGCCGCTGCCATTAGTATTTGATGCAGTTCGTGTCGGTTCTGAACCCTTAAAATATTATTGAAAAATCGCGGGTCGTTGCAGACGGAAGCACACTGCAGTGCATTGCAAAGAGAGGCAAACTGCTTATCACTTCCTATGGCCAATACAATCCTGGTGTTGTCTTTGAATACAAGTTGCTCTCCGTAAGGCGCAATGTTGGGATGCAGAGAGCCTGAAG
>CAMCTV010000029.1 GCA_945878635.1 Chryseobacterium gleum
GCAGTGGGTGCACAATCCAAAAGCGCCAACTTCTATTTGAAGTTGAAAGGAGAAATAGAAGTGGCCATTGAAAAATTACAATTGCCAAGAACCATTGTGATGCGCCCATCACTGCTGTTGGGTAAACGTCAAGAAAGCAGAATGGCAGAGCAATTGGGTCAATGGATAATGCCTATTTTCTCCTGGATACTGCCCTATAGATATAGACCTATTGCCGGTATTCAAGTTGCGCAAAAGATGGTGGAACTTTCCAAAAGCACAGCTTTGGGTTGGCATGTCGTCGAAGGAAAAGAACTCTTCATTGCAAATCATGGCTGAATTTCATCCCAAAAATTTACACCAAGGGCAATATGATTTCTCAGCACTGAAAATCTCAGAATCGGAATTGATCCCTTTCGTTGTTGTTAATGAATACAACACGGAGACCATCGATTTCGGAAATGCTGAAGCGGTAAAAATGTTGAATCGTGCGATTCTAAAAAAAGACTACGGTTTGCAATTTTGGGATATTCCGGAAGGTTATTTATGCCCACCTATACCTGGTAGAGCCGAGTACATCCACCGTGTTGCAGAACTCTTGGGAACAAAGAACATTCCTTCATCGGTGACCGTTATGGACATTGGTACAGGAGCTAATTTGATTTATCCCATCATAGGTGCATCGAGCTACGGATGGCGCTTCGTGGCAACGGACATTGAGCCACGTGCCTTAGCGAATGCAAAAAAAATCATTGATCAGAATTCCGAAGGACTCAACAACATTGAACTGCGTCATCAAGTTTCTGCCAATCAAATTTTTAAAGGGGTAATGAAACCTCAGGAACGTTGGGATATCACCATTTGCAATCCCCCTTTTCATGCTTCTGTAGAAGAGGCGAAGCAACAAACGATGCGAAAGATTAAAAACTTGACAGGCAATAAAAACGCAACTTTTCAATTGAACTTTGGCGGGCAAGATCAAGAATTGTGGTGTGAAGGCGGAGAGGTTCAATTTATTCAAAACATGATGATTGAAAGTGCGGATTATGCCAAGAATTGCTTTTGGTTCACTACATTGGTCTCTCAAAAGGATCATTTGATTCCACTACAAAAAACCTTGGAAGCCTTGTCCATAAAACAACAGAAGACAATCGAATGGATCAACGGAAATAAACAAACCCGTTTCTTGGCATGGACATTTTTAACACCGAAACAACAGAAAGAATGGGAATTGGCGCGCTGGTAATAATTTCGCAAAATGAAAAAAAGATCACTCTTCTTAATAGATCTTTACATTCAGTTGGACTATTGATGATGGTAACATTGATGATGATACATGTTAAAAGTCAGTCTCAATCCCCATTTCAAAACATTGGATACAACATAGAGATGTATTATGGTGTTGACTTTAAAAACAATGAGACCCAATCGGATCACTATTTCAACCACCATTCTTTACAAACTCCCCGGATCAACTACGCGCAACTCGAATGGAAAAAAAGTTTCAATCAATGGCAATTTCAACTTGGAATTCACGACGGTGATTATGTAAGACGCAATTACAGTGATCAACCCCAATGGGCTCAATTGATATCCATTGCGCAATTGCAATATTCTCCGAAAAATATAAAACAACTAAAACTTACTGCAGGAATATTTCCATCGCACATTGGATTTGAAAGCGCTTGGGTGCAAAACAATTTAACCCTAAGCCGAAGTTTACTGGCGGAAAATAGTCCCTATTTTGAAAGCGGATTTCATGCGCAATATGGTGCTAAGAATGGGAGTTGGAACATTGGCGTCCTGGCATTAACTGGTTGGCAGCAAGCGCATTTGGCGACTCCTGTAAGAAAGGCTTCTTGGGGTTGGAGTTCATCCTTTCAATTGAATACACAAATCCTCTTGTCATACAATGGGTTTTGGGGTTATCAAAATGCAACAGGCATACAACCCAAATCCTACCACAACTTTTATTCAGCGATTCAAAAGGACGCCTGGAAATGCATTGTGGGTTTTGATTACGGACAAATCAAAAACCAGCCCAATGCACAAAATTGGTATTCTCCCGTTGTCATTTTATCTCGCACGTTGAATGAACAATGGCAAGCGACATTACGAATTGAATCAATGAAAGATGAGTATTCGATGATCCTCATCGATAACAAAAATCTTATCACGCAAAAATCAACATTGGGTTTGACGGCGCAATACACTTCTAAACGAAAATTTCAATATCGATTAGAATGCAAGCAAATGTTCTCTGAAAAGTCAAATATTGGCAAAGAGAACAACACTCTTATTTTATTCAGCTTCTCTAAATCGGGTATGCTGCGTTAATTCAATGCGTATTCCACTCGATGGCTTCAATCTCAATACGACGTTCTTGTCTTGCTGCCCTGCTATAAACACTCTGTCTTTGGTTTAACTTGTCATCGCTCACGGAGCGAGCGGTGGTCTCTCCGAAGGGCTTAGACGCCATCTTAAATGTCTTTCCCCAATAAGGAAGCAGGGCTCCATCATTGAAATACTTGAGCTCATTTTCAAGTGTTTTGATTCGACGTTTTGTTAGATTCTTATTGTAATCTCCCTCCGCCAAAGGAGAGGCAAAACCCCGCACAACCAGAGCAATGGTATCACCCATGGCCAATCGTTGTTGCAGAATGGGAAGTATTTCATTCAAACGCTCGTATGGCTTCAACAACTCCAACTCCCTAAAAGCTTCCCAATCCTCAATGGCCGCTTGATCATCCGAAAAATGTTTGAGGTAATCCTTCTCCTTTTGCAAGTAAGATTGATGACATTCTGTGTATCGCCATTGCGTTAAAGTATCCCATGTATTGGGATTGGGCTCATCATTGTGGAAATACAATTTCAAGGGCAACCATTGTTGGATGCGTATAAAGACCAAAGGAATTGTATCTATCGTCACCCCTTGCTTCTTGACCCATTCGTAAACAAAAATATCTTGACAGCAGCCATTGTCCTTGCGCGAAGAACCCAACAGCCAACGTTCACCATCTTGTACCTTCAGTACATCAAAACCAATGTCATTCTTGCAAGAGTTGATGGGAATACCAAGATTTTCTGGAACTCCCCATGCTCCTGGAGTGCCTGAAACTTTGTACAAATCAAACTCACCAAATCCCAAAAGTCCATTTGAACTAAAATACAACACGCCTTGAATGAACCGCGGTTCAATTTCGTCCCATGCTGTATTGATCTGCCCTGCATTAAACGGCTGTCCCCAATCCCCTTCCGTATACCGTGACAGCCAAATGTCCTGACCACCAGCACCTCCATCACGATTGGAAGAGAACAACAGATACACTACTCCATTCCACTCCGCCATGAACGGCATCGAGCTCATCGCATTGGATGCATTCATTGCAGGATCCAATTCCCATTGAGTGGCATTGGTTGATTGGTGCAACAAAACAGAATGACCATTGTCTGCCTTTCCAACACCCCATTTGCCGTCTTTGTAAGACACCGTATGCAACACCGGATAATCATTCCAACTTTCACTCAACGATATAGCTTCCTTTTGTGCTGAATCGGTTTTCATCATCTTCCATTCTGAATGCTGCCAAGTTGAGTAATATATGCTGTCTCTTTCCCAATAAGGTTGGCCTTCTCCTTCCGATGTTTGGAATGCAAAATCACTCCACTGTATACTATCCACACGTACCTGATTCATGGCCCACTGCGCAGCATTCAATAACCGTTCTGCCGTCTTTCCTTCCTCTGAAATTCCTTTTTTGCCTTTTGTTTTCTGCTTGAACTTTTTGATGTAAAAGACAACCTCATCATAACGGGCATTGCGTTGCATCAATTGACCCAAATAAAAATACGAGGTGGGATGAATCTTTCCTTGATCAATCTTCACCAACGATTGGAACAAACGAATGGCCAAAGGGTCCTCTCTCATTTCATAGGCCGTTTCAGCCAGTTTGAACCTTCTTTCAAAAACACTGGAGTCCATTTCAAAAGCTCTTTGATAAGCTTCAAATGCTCCTGGCCAATTGGAAATGGACTTCTCTTCATCACCATGCTTTTCCCAATACTGGGGAGATTGAGACCAACCAAAAAAGGTGACCAGAAGCAAGTTGATAAAAAGAATAAAACGCATGGAACAAAAATGGAGATAATTCAACGTTTTCGCTCAAATTAGCAAAAAAAAGTAAGTAATGAAGATAGGGGTTTTGGGCGGTGGCGCCATGGGCGCAGGAATAGCTCAGGTTGCAGCACAAGCAGGACATGCAGTGGTATTGGTCGATATACAAGAAGCGCAATTGATCAAAGCTACAGATCAAATCAAAGGTGGTTTGGCCAAATTGGTTGAGAAAGGCAAATTCACCTCAGACGAGAGTCAACTAGTCATCGCGAATATTGCAACATCAACCCAAACCAATGATTTCATCGGTTGTGGACTCATCATTGAAGCCATTATCGAAAAATTGGATGTCAAGCAAAGTGTATTTCAGGCATTGGATGCCCTGTTAGACAAAGAAGTGATTTTGGCTTCCAACACATCTTCACTCTCCATCACGGCCATCGCTTCGGTATGTCAATTTCCAGAGCGTGTCGTTGGTTTGCATTTTTTTAATCCGGCCACCATCATGCCTTTGGTGGAAATCATACCTGCTACACAGACAGACGAAAAAATACCGTTTGTCTTAAAAGACCTCATGACAGTATGGAAGAAAGTTCCAGTATTGGCCAAGGATTGGCCTGGATTCATTGTCAACCGTGTGGCACGCCCATATTACAGTGAGGCCTTGCGCTTTTTTGATGAAGGGTTGGCCTCACAACCGGAGATTGATGCTGCCATGCGCATGGCTGGTTTCAAAATGGGACCTTTTGAACTGATGGATTTGATTGGACACGATGTCAATTATGCCGTCACAGAAAGCGTGTTCTCAGCCTTTTACTTTGACCCCCGTTTCAAACCCAGCATTACCCAAAAGAAATTGGTTGAAGCCAAATGGTTGGGGAAAAAAACAGGTCGTGGATTTTATTCCTATCCTGCCGGTTGCCCTGCTGTTGAATTAACCGCTGAAAAAGCAACCTTCATACAGGAACGTATTTTATGCATGTTGATCAACGAGGCTTGTGATGCCCATTATTTGGGTTTGGCCAGTGAAGAAGACATTGATTTGGCCATTACCAAAGGGGTGAATTATCCCAAAGGATTGTTTGCTTGGGGAAAAGAATGGGGATTCAAAAACGTGCATCAACGTTTGAACCAACTCATGGAACATTATCAGGAGGACAGATACCGCGCCAGTAGTGGACTCATTCAACGCACCAGATGAAGCAGCTCATCGTTATCATCACATTGACATTTTTCTTCCTTGATTCAAAGGGACAGAAGATGTTTTCCGTTCAATATGAGCACCAGGCAGAAGTCAAGGTATTTGTTGTTCAATACGAACACCAAGCCGATTTAAAAGTCTTCAAAGTGGAGTACGATCATCAAGCCAAGGACAACAACGGCCTTTGGTATTTTGTAAAATATGATCATCAAGCGCAAAAAAAGATTTTTTTTGTTCAATATGATCATCAAGCGAATCTCAAAATATTTTTTGTACCCTACGCGCATCAAGCGGGATGGAGAGACAAAAGCAAAATGCATTTGATGTATTAACATGGAAAACATTAAAACCCTAGATTTGGCCTTATCCCCTCCCCCTCCTCACATGGTTGGAGATGGATTTCGCGTTCACAATTATATTCCTTCCATGGTAAACATGCAGCGCATGAATCCATTTATCATGCTGGATTACAATTCACCACACTATTTCCATCCATCCGCAACACCTCCTGGTGTTGGCGTGCATCCACACAGGGGTTTTGAAACAGTTACCATAGCGTATCAAGGAAAAGTAAGTCACCATGATAGCGGTGGCAATAGCGGAACTATAGGGGAAGGTGAAGTGCAATGGATGACAGCTGCTTCTGGGGTATTGCACAAGGAGTACCATGAAAAGGAGTTTGCTTCACAAGGTGGGATTTTTCAGATGGTTCAACTTTGGGTGAACTTACCCTCGGCCAATAAAATGGATCCTCCGAGTTATCAAGCCATAACGAGGGATCAAATCACAGAAGTGAATTTGACAGATGATGCCGGTGTGGTGAAAATCATCGCCGGAACATTTCAAGGTCATCAAGGACCGGCCAAGACACACACCAGAGTTGATTTGTTCAATTTGTATTTAAATGAAAACAAGAGTATTGATTTGAACTTCCCTCAACATGATCATACCGCGATAGTGGTGATCAAGGGTAGCGTAAAAGTAAATGGCCATGAGATACTCAAGGGCAATGATTTGGGTGTCTTTTCTGACTCAGGAGAAAACATCCACATCGAAGCATTGGAAGAAAGCATTGTTTTAATGCTAAATGGAGAGCCCATTATGGAGCCTATTGCTGCTTATGGACCATTTGTAATGAACACCAGAGAAGAGATTATTCAGGCTTATCAGGACTTTCAAATGGGAAAGTTTGGTCAGCTGGAAGATTGATGAAGAATTACTACTTGTAATTATTTACTGCCAACCACAAGGCATCTGTTTTGGCACCTTCAAAAAGTAAAGAAGATCCGGCCATGATGATTCCCAATCCAATTTGAGGCGTGAATGATGCATTTGAGTTGCGCATGTTGTAAAATTGTTGAGCAACCAATGCCGCTCCGACAGTAGCCAATCCAATTTGCAGACCGGTTAATCTTCTGTATGATTTCAAATAAGTCTGACAATTGGGATTGTCTTGTAAGTCAATTTTTAGATTTTTATAGTTGCCTTTTTTCAAGATTCCTTCATCTTTGGCATAAAACTGCCAAACCTCACCAGAGGCAAGTCTGCGCGGATTGGATGTGTTTAAATCCAAACCACCATAGGCAGTAATATCAATTTCTTCAAACAATTGAATTCGTCCTGTATTCTTGATGCGCATGGCATAACGCTCAGCGCGTTCACCATAAAATTCAGACAAGTTGGCGAAAAAACCATGGTTGTTTCTAAAAAAAGCTACACCTTCAGCCTCAAAATGTTTTCCATCTAAATTGAAAAAGGCGGGTTGCATGATGGGATATTCATAGGTCAATTTCTCCCCTTCTTTGATTTGGCCGTTGTATAGACGCAATATCTGTTTCTTAGGAGTAGGCTGCGCTATCAATATGCCCACACCCATGGATAAAAGGATAACCAAAATATTTTTCATACAATCAATTAGGCCTCTAAAGTAGTTTTAATTTTTCAAATCTCAAACAACCCATTTGCATTCTGCAAAGTCTTGTATTCAGTTTGTTTATATTAGCAGACTATTAACCAAACAGCACCTAATCAAATATTATCGTTGCACTGAAATGAAGAAATTATTTGTTTTATCCCTATTATTCAATTTCTTTTGGAAATCCCTTTTAGGGCAATATCAAATAGCAACAGGATTTACCAACACCGCCACAGCATCAGGTTCTTGTTACACGCTTACGACACAAACACAAGGAAGTGCTACAGGTGTCATTTGGAGCAATTCAACATTGGATTTGAATTGCAATTTCACAAAAACCTTCAACATGAAATTCAGCGCTTCGGCAACAGATGGGGCCGATGGTGTGTGTTTTATCATGAAGAATATTCCCAATTACGTTCCAGGGGCTACTGGAAATGGAGGCGCTTTGGGATTTGCATGGCCTGGAAATGCAAATTCATTCGCCATTGAATTTGATACTTATGTCAACGATGCTTCTCCGAGTTTCGATCCGGGGCAAAATACAAACAATGACCACATCGCTTTTCTGAGGAATGGATCGAACGACCACAGTTCAGCAAATAATTTGGCGGGACCATTGCTTGTTGGCAACCTAGAGAATGGTGCCTTTCACCCCGTGACCATCACGTGGATAGCTGCAACGCAAACGTTGACATGTACCATCGATGCTTTTAATCTAACATCGGTTGTCAATCTTCCAACCATTTTGGGATCGTCGACTACTTATTTTGGATTTGCAGGAGCCACTGGTGGGCTCACAAACTTGCAGCAAGTATGCCCATTACCAAGTGTACCTACAGTTTTGCCACCTTCAACTGAAAACATTTGTCCTGGAACAAATTTCACCCTTGATGCGACTGTCATTGATTTGACCAATACCAATAACTTTAGTTGGACCATTACTGCTGGCCCTGGTACCATTACCACTCCCAATACAGGTCAAACAGGCATTATCGATGTTACTGGGTCTGGTGTAGGAACTGTTATTCAAATGACATATACTGATAATTGTGGATTGGTGTATACTCGAGTTCACAATGTACAACCCAGCGCGACACCAACCGTTACAGTTGCCAATTTGAGCATTTGCGCAGGGGCCAATTGGACATTGACACCGACGGGAGGAAACTACACGACATTAACTTGGGACATTACAGCAGGAAACGGTTCCTCCAATCCCCCCGTCAACGGAACAACTTTCAGTGGAACTGGGGCTGCAACAGTAGAAGTAACACCTGCCATTTCAGGTTGCGCCAGTGCTGGTACTCCTGTAACCGTTACCATCAGCGAAACCAGTCTTACTCCATTTGATGCAGGAGGTCCCATTACACACTGCATAGATGCAACCAATTTAACCTACACACATACCCAACAATCCATAAGCAATCCATTGGGATTTGTTTTTCAAACAGGATTACCTTTAACCTGGAGCATTACGACAGGAAGTCTAGGAAACATTGTTAGTTCAGCTGCTGATGGGACATTGGTGGTTAATCAAACAGGTACGTACACCCTCACTGCGACAGGAGGTCCCGGCTGTGTAGTCACTGATGATGTTTATATTGAGTTGGTGACCAATCCTACTGTAACAATCATACCAGGAGGCTTACTCAATGACGATAATATTTGTCCTTTGGAAACCATGCCACTCAGTATAGTCGGAAACTATGATCAAATTACTTGGTCAGATGGAAGTACCAACGCAAATTCTATTGACATTTACACCGCTGGTGTTTATTCTGTTGACATCCTGATTGGTACATGCACCGCAACAGATGACATCACCATTACTGAAACACCGGCATTAACGCCAGCTGCAGGAAATGATTTATTGGGACAATGCACCAATGGCACCATTTCATTGAACGGCACAACAGAACCTGGCTATAATTTTAATTGGTCGGTTACTTCCGCTAACGGAATTATTTCATCCGGACAAAACACTTTAACACCTGTTGTAGCTGAATCCGGGACCTACGAACTATTGGTTACCAATCCTGAGGGATGCACAGCCACTGATGAAATAATTGTTGAGATATTGCCTGTTCCCATTATCAACTTGGGAAATAATTTTCAAGTTTGCGCCAATATTCCTTTTAACATCACATTAAACAATAGCAACTGTCCCAATTTGGCAGCGGTCACTGATATTTTGTGGTCTGATAATACAACAAACAATACATTCTCTTCTCAAGTTGCACCAAACGGTAGTAATACCATTACCGTAGCACTTAACATCAATACTTGCGCAGCGACAGACAACATTGTGGTATCTGCTTTTGTTCCTCCTTTATGGGATTTGGGACCTACCCAAACAGTATGTGGCGATCAGCCCTTCGTTATCAATTCCACAGAAAATGTTTCGTGGGCTACGAGCTCCAATTCCAGCATCACCAATGGAACCAGCTATACACAAAATAGTCCTTCTCCAGGTACCGAAACTTTGACAGCAACCTTAACCTATGGCAATGGGTGCATCGTATACGATAACATTGATGTTACCATTGTTCAACCCTACTTTGTGAATCTCCCCGCTACGGCCGATTTTTGCGAGGGAAGCGCCATTCAAATTGATGCCGGTAATACAGTCACTTGGTCCAATGGTGATGTGGGGCCGACAACAATGGCCAATGAAGTGGGCATGCTCACCGCTACTTATACCGATGGCCCTTGTACGAGTCAAGATCAAATAACCATCACCATGACTTATCTGCCTAACATTGAGTGGACAGATAATACAACCTATTGTGAAGGAACCACTGTAACCCTTGGCGCCCCTGGATCACATGCTACAAGTTTTTACTGGAGTACTGGTGAAACTGCGGAAACCATCGTTGTTTCAGAATCCGGTTATTATTCACTGACAGCAAGCAATTCATGCGCAACTGTGAACAGAGACATCGTTCTGGATTTTGAAATTTGTGATGCGTATGCATTTATACCCAACACTTTTACACCTGATAAAGATGGAATCAACGAAGTATGGCAACCCATTATTTACAATGCCAAGAGCTATGAGGTTTTTATCTACAACAGATGGGGTGACATTATATACCACTCGAATGATCCTGAGGAAAATTGGTTGGGTGAAGCCCATGAAGGGCAGCATTACGTTCAAGATGGTGTATATTCTTACCGCTTGATTTTGGAAAGTCCACAAAGAGAAAAAAAGGAATACTTTGGGTACTTCAGAATGTTGAGATAGATGTAACTTTGGACAAACATCAATGAAATGTCCAAAAAAAATTATGCCCCTGAAAGTTTAATGATGAGTCATGGCTACACTCCTGAATGGAGCGAGGGCTCCATCAAATGTCCAATATATCAAACTTCAACTTTTGTTTTTAAAACAGCAGAGGAAGGAAAGTCTTTTTTTGAAATTGCATACGGTATTCGTGAAAGAAAAGAAGGCGAAAAGATTCCAGGATTAATATACAGTAGGCTGAACAATCCAGACATCGAAATCTTAGAAAATAGAATTGCACTTTGGGACAACGCGGATGATTGCGCTAGTTTTGAATCAGGAATGTCGGCCATATCAACAGTGATGTTAGAATATTTATCACCTGATGACGCCATATTGTTCTCCTCACCCATTTACGGTGGAACAGATCACTTCATCAAACATTTCTTGACCAAGATGAAAATCGATCATATCGAGTATTTCCCTTGGGATAATCAAGAGGACATTTTGGAACGAGTTAAAAGCTTTGATGCCATTGACCGCGTTAAATTGATTTATACTGAAACTCCCGCCAACCCCACCAACGACTTGTTCGACATTGCGATGTTGGTGGATTTAGGAAAAAAATTGAGTCATGGTGAACATGTGGTGAAAGTAGCTGTGGACAATACCTATATGGGACCACTTTGGCAACGTCCATTGGAAATGGGCGCTGATTTTTCCATCTACTCTGCAACCAAGTATATCGGTGGTCACAGCGACGTTATCGCCGGTGCAGTATGTGGCCGAAAGGACGACATGATTCGCATCAAAACACTACGTACATTTCTAGGAAACATGGCAGGCCCCTGGACTGCATGGTTACTGATGCGCAGTTTAGAAACGTTGAAAATACGAATGGAGCAACAAGCCTACAACGCTGAAAAGGTTGCGGCATACCTCAATCAACATCCTAAAATTGAAAAAGTATTTTATCTAGGCAATTTAAAACCCGAGGATGGAAAGGCCTTTGAGATTTATCAAAGACAATACACCAGTGCTGGTGCCATGATGAGCTTTTGCGTAAAAGGTGGTGAAGAGGAGGCGTTCCGATTATTGAATGCGCTTCAATTGTGCAAATTGGCTGTGAGCTTGGGTTCTACAGAAAGTTTGGCAGAACATCCCGCCACGATGACACATGCCGGTGTAGACGCAGATCTCAAAGCCAAAATAGGAATTACGCCTAGCCTTGTCCGATTATCAGTAGGTGTTGAGCGCGCTGAAGACCTCATTGATGATCTTAGACAAGCTTTGGAACAAGTTTAATTTACAATCTTAATGTCAAACTGTCACCTAAGCAATCGATGGCATATCGGTTGATTAGATGGATATTGTCAAAAAAAATATTATGAAAGCAGGAAATATATCTGTTCAAACCGAAAACATTTTTCCCATCATCAAGAAGTTCTTGTATTCTGATCAAGAAATTTTTCTCAGAGAATTGGTTTCCAATTCTGTTGATGCATGTCAAAAAGTTACTACCCTCTCTCGTCTCGGCGAAATCCCTGAGCCCAATGAAAAACCAAAGGTGGAGGTTATCCTAGATCAAGAGAAAAAACAATTGATCATTCGAGACAATGGAATTGGAATGACTGAGGCTGAGGTTGAGCAATACATCAATCAGATTGCCTTCTCTGGAGCTGAAGAGTTTGTATCCAAATACAAAGACGCACAAATTATTGGTCACTTTGGTTTGGGATTTTACTCCGCCTTTATGGTGGCCAAAGAAGTTGAGATTCACTCTCTTTCGCACAAGAAAGATTCACAAGCTGTGAAGTGGGTTTGCGACGGCAGTCCATCCTACTCTATTGAGAACATTGAAAAAGCAACCCCTGGCACTGATATTATTCTGCATCTTGCTGATGATGCATTGGAATACAACGAAGAATTTAAACTCAAAGAAATTCTAGATAAGTATTGCAGATTCATGCCCGTCGAAATTTACTTTGGCGAGGAAACCAAATGGGAAGAAGATCCGTCTGGTGAAATAGATGAGAAGGGGAATGCCAAACGAATTGAAGTAAAAGTTCCGCGCATCATCAATTCAACAAACCCGCTTTGGACACAAAAGCCCAGCGATTTAACAGAAGAGGACTACAAGAATTTTTACAGAGATTTATACCCATCAAGTTTTGAAGATCCTCTATTTCATATTCACATCAATGTAGATTACCCCTTCAACCTCACTGGAATACTGTTCTTTCCTAAGATTAAAAATCAAATGGAAGCGCAGCGCAACAAGATACAGTTGTACTGCAACCAAGTTTTTATCACTGACGAAGTAAAAAATATCCTCCCCGACTTTTTAACCTTGTTACATGGAGTGGTTGACAGTCCGGATATCCCATTGAATGTCAGCCGTTCATACTTACAAGCGGATAGCAATGTCAAAAAGATTTCAGCGCACATCACCAAGAAAGTAGCAGACAAGTTGCAAAGCATGATCAACAGCGATCGCAATGACTTTGAGCAAAAGTGGGATGACATCAGCATGTTCATACAGTACGGTGTTTTGACAGAAGAAAAATTTGCCGAGAAAGCGCAAACATTTTCATTGTACAAAAACACAACTGGTGAATTCAAAACCATTGAGGAATGGAAAGAAAAAATTGGTGAAACACAAAAAGACAAGAATGGGAAAATTATCTTTTTGTACTCAACAGATGAGCATCAACAGCATGCGGCAATTGAGATGGCCAAAGAAAGATCTTGGGAAGTTTTTCTTTTGACCAGTCCACTCACGGCTCCGTACCTGTCACAAATTGAAAGCAAATACAACGACATTCAATTCAAAAGAATCGATAGCGACATCCCCGAGAAATTAATCGAGAAGGATATTACCAGTCATAGCGCGTTGAATGAAGCCGAAAAAGACGAAGTAAAAAAGCAATTGGAAGGATGGATCAATACCCAAAAGTTCAACATTCAATTTGAAAACATGTCACCCAATGATCCACCCATGATCATTACGGAGAACGAATTCATGCGAAGAATGAAGGAGCAACAGGCTTTGGGCGGTGGAGGTTTCTTTGGAAGCTTACCAGAGACCTACCAATTGATTATCAATACCAATCACCCAGCAGCGCAGGACATGCGCAATGAAGCAGGACGAAGCAAAGCTGAAGAAGCATTGGCGTTGGCTCAATTGTCCAAAGGATTGTTAACCGGTAGCGAACTCACTGCCTTTTTACAAAAGAGTTATCACAGATTACAAAACACTTAATATCTTCGTTATAAATAACAAAACATGAATACCATTACCAAATCCATATTGATATTGTTAGGCGTCATTGTCGGAGCATTTATCTTATTTTACCTTTACGGTACAAGCGTTTACAGCGGTGCCGTTGAAAAGCAAGAAGCTGTAAAAAAACAATGGGGAAATGTGCAAGCCGCTTATCAGAGAAGAGCTGATTTGGTTCCTCAGTTGGTGGAGACCGTTAAAGGAGCCAGAGACAATGAAAGAACCATCTTAGAGAACGTCACAAGAGCGAGATCGGGAATGGGCGCTGCACAAACGCCAGCAGAGTTGCAAAAATTGGGAGGCGAAATCAATAAAGCCATCAGTATCGTTTTTGAAAACTACCCTGAGATAAGATCAACCCAAAATTTCGGCGAATTGCAAGCCCAGTTGGAAGGTTCAGAAAATAGAGTCAATAAAGCCCGCACAGATTATAATGAAGCCGTTGAAAAATCCAATTCCTTCATCAGGGGATTTTGGAAAAAGAAGGCCTTAGCATTGGTTGGGGATGAAGAATTCAAAGTATATGATGCCTTTGCCGCTAGCGAGGGAGCTGAGAATGCGCCTAAAATTGATTTTTCCAAGTAATGGCTGATCACATTTTATTGGATGATAAATTAACAATGCAGTTCGAGGACTGCATTGTTGCTTTTGAAAAGACAACACGATGTGAGTTGCGCATTCACATCGAAGAAGAGAATGACTCCCCAGTTTTGGATCGCGCCGCATTTGTCTTTGACCACTTGGGTATGCGCAAAACCAAAGAGCGCAACGCGCTCCTCATATATATTCAGGTCTACCCTTCCGCCTTGGCCATCATTGGTGACATTGGCATAAATCAACATGTTAACGAAATGGATTGGGAAACCTGGAAGAACACATTGATAGCATCATTCAAAAAAGAAGAGTACTACAAAGGCATATCCGAAGTAACCTTAGCCATGGCAGAAAAGTTGATGGTTGCTTATCCATGGAACGCATCAGACAAAGATGAATTAAGCAACACCATTTCTCGCGCCAAATGAAAACCTACATTCTACTTACCGCAGTTTTTTTGTTGTCTTTGATAACAAATGCACAAGAATGCATGGTCCAAAAAAAGGATAATCAATTGGTCTACGATGCGACAGGAACTTTAAATGCCAATGAAATTGCTGCCTTCGAAAGTGATTTGCAACAATTTGCGAAGAATACTTCTAACCAGATTGTTCTTATTGTGACCAATGATTTGTGCGGCTATGAACCTGCAGATTATTCATTTAAAATCATTGATGATTGGGGGGTTGGTCAAGCTGATTTGGACAATGGAATGGTTATTCTCATCAAACCAAAAACGGCTGGTGAAAAGGGTCAAGCTTTCATTGCCACTGGTCGAGGACTAGAAGGAATTATTCCAGATGGAAAGATTCATCTCATTTGGGAAAATGAAATGATTCCAGCTTTCAAGAAAAACCAGTACGGACTTGGCATTCAGAACGCATTAAAAGTCCTAAAAAGTCTGGCGCAACAAGAATACAACTTTGATACATACGCCAAGAGACACAAGAAAAAGGAAGACAAAGGAGGTTGGATTGGATTAATCATATTTGGATTGGTTTTCCTATTCATGATTTTTGGAAAGGCACGTGGATCAGCACGAAGGAATAACATCCCATTTTGGACTGCATTCTGGTTAATGAATTCTGGCCCAAGAAGTGGCTATTGGGACGACTTTAACGGAGGTGGTGGCTCTTCCTGGGGAGGTGGTGGCTTTGGAGGCTTTGGTGGAGGAAGTTCTGGCGGAGGCGGTTCAGGTGGCAGTTGGTAGTTGAATTTATCTTAATGTACCAGACTGGCTTAATTCAATTTTTGTTGATTCAAAATTTCGTATACATGGAATTACTTGGTCTGGTTTGTCTACCATTCGCCAAATAAGATCTCCGTCATCCGTCATAAACTTCTCTTCCGTTGCCTGTTTCATCAAAGAAGCAAATAAATTGAAATAGCCATTGGTATTTAAAACAACAATCGGTGTCGAAATTTGTCCTAATTTTTTCAAAGTAATGGCCTCAAATAATTCCTCGAATGTTCCTGGACCGCCAGGCAATGCAATGATGGCATCTGTACCTTCAAGAAATTTTGCTTTGCGTTCATGCATCGTTTGGGTATAAATAAAATCTGAAACCCCTTTGTGCCCCCACTCCACTTCATTCATAAACTGCGGCATAATTCCTCTGATCTGGCCACCGTTGGCTAACACGCTATCAGCCAACTGCCCCATGAGTCCTGAACTTCCACCACCAAAGACAACTTGGTAATTTTGTTCCACCAGCAATCGGGCTAAATGACTGGTTGCTTCGAAATATATAGGATTGATTTGGCCACTAGAGGCACAATATACACAAACTTGCATGCTTCAAATATAAGAGATACTCTTTACTTTGAACCTATAGCTTTCACCCATAGTTGAGCATGCTCTATCAAAGCCTCATACATAACAGTAAAATCCTGGTCACCGCCATAATATGGATCCTGAACATCCATTTGATCATGTCTGTATAATCGCACTTTTTTGGCCGCTGAATCATCAGGAGCCCATTTCAAAACATCTTTGAGGTTATCATGATCCATAACTAAAATCAAATCAAAATTATCGAAATCATCAAGGGAAAACTTCCTTGCTCGCTGTCTTGAAATATCCAAGTCATTCTGACGAGCTATCGCAATAGCTCGTGAATCTGGCGAATCACCTATATGATAACCAGAGGTGCCTGCGCTATCTATTCTCCATACCAATCCGTTCTCAATAGATACTTTACGCAGCACCCCTTCAGCCATTGGTGAACGACAAATATTCCCTAAACAAACACACAATATTCGAAACATTGAACAAATATAAATTACTACATAAGGAGTAGATTATGCTTTCAAAAGAAAGCATTAATAAACAATTATACAATTAGTGATGAAAATAAACTTTTCAAAATAAAAAAAACATTAATATTGCAATCTTATATTTCAAATAAAATTCAATGTAATTAATGACCAATCGAGAAAAGAAAAACCTCCCCCTCCGCCGCAGAATTGGACTATTTATATTCACCGTAGGATTAGTTGGTTCTATGATTGGTTATCATGAGAATATCATACAAGACCCAAAATGGGCGCATCTGATGCTCATTCCGTTATTTTGCTTTCTCCTCGCCATTCTTATTCTCCAAAGCACCTGGGACAAGAACAGCAAATAATCAAAGTTTCATTAAATCACGTATGGCAACAGAAGCTACCACGGCACCAAATGTTGCCGGTATATAGGATATCGTACCGTACGCCGATTTCTTATAATTGGTGCCATCAGTGAGCATAATGCTACTGGGATCTGGTATCTCATCACTAAATACAGCTTTGATTCCTTTTCTAATTCCCATCTTTCTCAATCGTTTTCTGATTTGATGAGCAAATGGACAATTGTAGGTCTTAGAAATATCAACCACATGTAAACGAGTTGGATCAACTTTCCCTCCAGCTCCCATGCTGCTCACCATTGGTATGCGGCTTTCATAAGCCAACTTCATGAAGGTTAGCTTGGGCGTAATGCTATCGATGGCATCAATGATATAATCTGGCTTAAAATTCAATTGCTCAGCGACAATCTCCGGATTAACAAACTCCTGGATAATGTTCAACTCAATTTCCGGATTAATCTCTTTGATTCTCTTGGCCATGATTTGAACCTTAGGTTCACCATGATTGGTGGCCAATGCCGGCAATTGGCGGTTTCGGTTAGAGGGATCAACAACATCGCCATCTATGATAGTCATCTTTCCTATTCCTGATCGCGCTATAAATTCAGCGGCAAAAGATCCTACACCTCCCATACCAACAACCATTACATGCTTCTTGTTAAGTTGCCTCAATGCTGCCTCACCGATTAATAACTGTGTTCGGGATAACCATGTAATATCTTCCATTCTACTCAATGTTTAAACCAATTCTTTTGGCATTTTCAAATATTATTTCCTCAACTTCATCCACGCCTTTTTGCCAAATTTCTGCGAGGCAAATGTAAGCCTCTAATACTGAAATTGGTTGATCATCTGTCTCTAAAAAAATGAACTGATGAGGTATCGATCCTGCCACCTGTTGTCCAACTTCTGTTCTGAGAAAATGTACATCCAAGGAAATACCGCCGCCTACAGCAACAATTTCTTTTGCCATTTTTAATGACCGCTTAAAACCATGGAATACAAACTCAACATTAAAATCATTGAGCAATCTTAAAATTTCTTGTTGTGCTCTAACACAATGAACAATGACTGGCTTCTTCATTTTCTCTGCCAATTCCAATTGCCATTTAAAAGCATCCAATTGCATGTTCCATGGCACTTTGCACAGTTTATCCAAACCGCATTCACCAATGGCCAAAACATTCTCTTTTTTTATTAGGTCTATCAGCCATTCTTTCTCGGACGTCAATGAATCAGAACTCAGAAACCATGGATGCAATCCAACCGAACAGATTCTGCTTTCTAAAAACAATCCTGGCCGATGAACATTAAACAAGGAAAGTTCATTGTTGTCTATGCACCGATGGGTATGAAAATCAATTCGCAAAATTTCCTATTTTTCTTACCTTTCAAAAGTATTTCATTTGTGCTTTGATGAGGTTAGCCATTTCAGAAGAAAAAGATAAGGTCATTGACATTATTGTCAATGCTATTGAAGTGAATCCAAAAATTCAATTCTTTTTGGGAGAAAATAAATTCCCGCAAAAAGTTAGAACATTGGCTTCATTTATCTATTCCGTATCAAAAAGAAGGAATGCCATTTACCTGTCTAATGATGGTCATGGATTACTGATTTGCATGCACAGTTCCGTTTGGAGAAAAAATTGGAGAGACCTATGGGACCATTTCAGGATGATTGTGGGCGCTTTTGAGTGGAGTCGTTTGATTCAGATTTTAAAAATGGAAAAAGAGTTGGAAAGCCATAGGCCCGGGGATGAGGAATATCTTTATGTATGGGTATTGGGAACCAAAAAAGAACACCAAGGAGGAAATCAAGCCAAAGAACTCAGAGATGCTTTGTTCTTAAAGTCAACAGAAATGAATTTACCGATTTATGCTGAAACCGCTTTTGATCAAAACTTCATTGTTTATAAGCGATATGGTTTTGAGCCCTATCATGTACAACATTATCCAAATATTCCATTGACCATTAGATTCTTAAAAAGGTCCTTTTAGCCCTTTTACCTCAAACAAATAAGCCCAAGCACAAGTATCACTCGATTTTACTATCGGTATTTCTTTCAATAACTGTACATCTTGAAAGAAAAGGATTTTATAAGGATCTCGATAATAATGACTTGTTGTTATATAGTACCAATTATCTATACTTTCCATTGCTGGCAAATTTTGATTGTAAAAGTAAAATTGATGAATGTCCGAAATTGGTCCCACCCCATAGGTTGGCCATGATAATTTATCCGCGATATAATACTGAATATGCGCTCCTGGAAACCATTTATCAATGACAAAGGCAGAAGATTTCAGAATAGAATTTTTCTTGTTTTCTCTTTTAAAAAATAATTGAATACTATCTCCTAAATTTTTCCAACCATAAAGATCAAGAGTGAAATCATTTTTACCAAGGTGCATTGCATGCGTTGGTTTATCATCTTTGCTAAAATTGAAAAAACGAATAGAAATTGGAGCCAAAAGGAAAATGATAATAAAAAACAAAAGACTCCACTTGATAAATTCTAACTTTTTACTGACTACAAAAGCCAATGGAATAATCAACATTGTATATCCTGGTGCCGCCCAATGTGGAAGCGTTGGTTTAGAAATCGAAACCAATAAAAAGAAAACAATGATGGGCAGACTGCAAAACAGGTACAATACTATCACTCCCTTGTACTTTAATCCCGATTGAATCCATCTTCTCTTCTTAAAAAAAATGATCATCAACAAAATGGTTATTGGATTATTGTAAAAAAAGACTCCCAATACCTCACGAATAAAAAAAATGAATTCAAATCTTACTTCAGGACCAACACGACCTTCATGAAAGCGAAATGAAATGAAGTCCTTGCTATAATTCCAATAAATAACGGGAAGTGTAAAAAAAAGAAAAATAAACAAAGTAAACCACAAGGGAAAGCGAAGAAGAAGATCTTTTCTGTATGAAAAAATGTACAATAACAAACCAAAAATAAAAAAGGCCACATTGTACTTTGACAAAAACCCCAAACCCAAAAAACAGGCTAAATAAATCCAGTTGATTAGCCGTTCATCTCCCAGTAAGAAAATTCTATTGATCATTTTGAATGAAAGGAGAAGCCAAGTAATCAAAATGGAATCTGGTAGAATAAAAAATCCGGCAATCACTTGAACATATATAGACGAGGAAAATAACAACGCCGCAACCCTTGCCGTTGTCTCTGACGAAATCTCCCGTACCAATTTATAAACGATAATAATATTAACCGAACCAAGTAAAATAGGGATAAAACGGACAAAGAATTCATCTTTCAATAACCCACCAATTGTGCTTAAAAAAATAGAAAGCCCTACCATAGGTGGATGGTCAAAATAACTCCACTGAAGTTGTTTTGCATAAAGGGTGTAATACACTTCATCATTACCAAGCTCCACGAAAAAAGAAGCATAAAGTTTTAAAAAGAATAATCCAAGAGCCAATAAAAAAATAAATTTTTCTGACTTCCACAACAAAAAGAAACCTCTTCCAATCATTCCTGTAAAGAGATAGCAAAATTAAAAATTAAAATGGAACTGACCATTAAATAATTTGATTGAGATATTACGAATGAGTAAAACCAATTTGAATCATTATTAAAAATTAACGGATGATGTTACATTTGTGCAAAGAAAAAACATGAGCGATAGCAACTTACCTCCCTGCCCCAAGTGTCAATCACCATATACATACCCCAGCGATAATTTGTTGGTGTGTCCAGAATGTTTTCATGAATGGAGTCCAGAAGAAGAAGCTACTGAGGCGGCCGAGGCGGCCGCTTCTAGCCAAGTAGTTGATTCAAATGGAACACCCTTGATTGATGGAGATAGCGTCATCGTAATAAAAGATCTGCCTGTGAAAGGCGCCCCAAAACCCTTTAAAGCAGGAACCAAAGTCAAGAATATCCGTTTGGTCGACGGTGATCACAACATCTCTTGCAAGATAGATGGATTTGGATCAATGGGATTAAAATCTGAATTTGTTCGAAAAGCATAGTTCATTCGTGCGATTTGCTCAAGGTATTGCTGATTCAATTCGTCAATAGATGATTTGTTGAATTCATCTTTGTTTGTTGTTTATCTGATAATGATTGGGTTAGTTTTGTGATTAAACGCAATAGCGTTACATTAGCAAAAATTGATTTTTATCATGAAAAAACTTACCATTCTGTCCATTGTCTTTTTCATTTTCTTTTCTTGCGCAAATGAGTCTAAGAAATCATATTTGATAAAAGATGTAATCTTAACGGCTGAAGGACCATTGTTTGATGGCCCCAATACCCTCCAAGCCAATCATCTCATAGACCTCAATGCAATTGAAAACGGTTTAAATGCCGAACAGATATCTGGTGTGAGCATTACCAAAGCCTCCATTACTACTGAAAATTCAACAGGTTTTGATAAAGTGAGAAATTTTGTTTTGCAGTTAACATCAGCTGACGCAAAAATGGAAAGGATTGCTGTCCTAAATCCTGTCCAAAAAGGAATCAAAAAGGCAGAGCTAAATGTATCTTCTGTAGGTGAACTAAAAGATAACTTTTCTCAGAAAGAGATTACGTTGATTCTGGATGCTGATCTCATTGGCGATATGGAAAATAACTTGACTTACACCGGAAGTTTTGAATTTGAAATCACTTATAAAAAATAGAAAAATGAAAACAATTATCATCAGCTGCGCCTTATGGTTAGCACATTTGGTTGGCTCAGCACAAGCAGACCAATTATTAGGTGTTTGGGAACCAAGCAATGGTAAGGCAAGGGTTAAAATTGAAAAAATTGGAGAAAAATATTATGGAAAAATCGTTTGGCTCAAAGAACCAAATGATCCCAAAACAGGCCAACCCAAGGTAGACAAAAATAATCCCGATATTTCGCTCAGATCAGTTCCACTAAAAGGATATCGAATGCTCAAGGATTTTAAATTTTTAGGAAATAATCAGTGGGACAATGGGACAATTTACGATCCTGAAAATGGGAGTACCTACAAATGTATCATTAAAATGACAGACAATAATACCCTTGACATAAGAGGATACATTGGTATAGAGGCACTTGGAAGAACCGATGTTTGGAAAAGACTCAATACCAAAAAATAAAAGTTCTATTCATGCTTAGACATTACTTCTTAACCTTCGTTGTTTTCTTGTCGAGCTGCTACTTTGCAGCTGCACAACCTGATAGTTTAACACAAGAGGAGGAAGACTTCTCCATCTATGAAAATTTGAATTTTGCAGATGAGGGTGCCAAACGCTTTTGCACTCCAAAGGTGTTTGACCTCAGCCCATCTAAATTCATTTCATTGGGCTATGAGTATCAAGGCGCTTTTGATATTGATTACGGAAATTGGTCCAACGCATCTGGAAGCACGACTCAGAAAACCAGCAGATTCTCAGGAGCGGATGGTACCAGACTTTCTGCAAACATTCCTGTAATTGCTAAAACGAATGTTGTGTTGCAAGTAGGATTCAATTATGCCAAAACCAATTACCACAGCTATGCAATAAATAAAAATCCCTTGGATGCGGCGCTTAAATCCAACGGTCTTACTACAACCGGTTTGAACACAACTCTTTTCAAACCATTTTCAGAGGATAAATTCATGATCTTTCAATCATCAGGGGATTTAAATGGAGATTATTCTTTTAGTGACCCATTGCATCCGAAATACACGCGGATTAGTACAGCTGTAATTTTTGGTAAAAAAGTGAACGACCGAAAAATGATTGGTTTTGGTATCTCTAGAACATATCGCGTTGGTGAATTGAATTATATTCCGGTCATGCTTTTGAATTGGACTGCACCGAGCAGAACATGGGGAGTTGAAATGTTGGCTCCAGCGAGAGTGAATATCAGAAAGACATTTTCACCGCGTAATATCCTACTTTTTGGCTACGAGCTAGAAGGTAATTCGTATCGCATAGTTTCAAATGATGGTATTACGGCCTCAAGAAATATCGAACTTCGAAGAAGTGAGTTAAAGTTCAGGGTTACTTGGGAAACATCATTGCAGCAATTTGTTTGGATGTCATTGCAATTTGGTTATAGATATGGTTATAGTTTCAATCTTGACCAATTTGAAAGCGATAAAGAATTTTTCCGTGGATTTTTTGGAGATCAATCCTATTTCCAAGAAAACAAGCTAGGCGGAACATGGTATTTGCAATGGTCTATCAACTTGGTTAGTCCTTGATAAACGCTCTGAATTCTGAGCGTTTTGCTGACAAATAACTGTATCGTTATCGCGCAAAAGTTATTTGCCCCCTGTGTATCTGCTTTTCATCACTGTAAATGGTTCGATACGTTATGACTAATGCGTAACAGCCATCTGGAACAAAATATCCCATATTCATAAAGCTTCCGTCCCAGCCACGATTGGGATTATCGGTTTCAAACACCTTCTCGCCCCATCGATTAAAGATTTCCATTTGATAACTCTCTAGCATTTCATCATTAGAAAAAACGGGACGGTATCCATCATTGATGCCATCACTTCCGGGTGTAAAAGAAGTTGGGATATAGATTTGGAATGATTCTTTTATTGAAACAATCTGACACTCTTCACTTTGACAGATGTCTGTAAAATATGCTTTCAAGCAAATTTCAAAATCACCGTGCGTAAAGCTGGGCAAATCAAAAGTGACATTGTTCAAATCATAAACCACTTCTCCATTGACAGACCAGTAGTAGCTGATATCAGGCTGATCCGGACCATCCAAGGAAATGGTGGTATTGTCATCCCAAATTTCCAAAGGCGAATATGTAAAATTGGAATCTGGATAAAAACGATTCACGGACAAATTGAAGGATTCTACTGTTGAGCATCCATTGGCAGCCAAACCAGTTACCGAATACAATCCTGACTGATTGCAATTGATGACAGGATTGGTTCCTAATCCATTGGCCCATGTATATCCAATGGCATTGCCACTGGCGGTTAATGTGATATCGGAAGTAAAGCAATCAAATTCAGGATGAGATGATGATATTGTTACTATTGGCGTTACTATATCCTGAAAAATTTCATATGACACTGTATCCAAACAGAAATTGGCCCCTGTTACTTCACACTCCACAACTCCAGGTTGAACAATGTTTTGAGATGCATTGTTCCCTCCGTTCATCCATTGGTAAGATACTCCTCCACTGGCTTGAAGGGAGATAGAGGGCATTGCACAAGTCAGAATATCTGAAGGACTATTGTTTTGAATAACACCAATGGGCGATATTGTATCCTGCACAATATCCACATCTAAATTTCTAGAACAACCATTATTGAATAAAATATCCACAGCATAGTTACCTGGTGCAGTGACTGAAATTTGGTTGGTTATTTCTCCATTGGGTGACCAGGAATATGATTGTCCACCGACAACATCCAAATCAATTGAGGTTGTCAAACAATTCAATTCATCAGTAACATATATCAACTGAGATGCTGTTGAGGTATCCATGGGAACACTGATGGATGCAATATTTACACAACCATTGCCATCAGTAACTTCAACATCCATTGCATCGCTGTTGAAGACATCAACAATATCAGATGCGCTACCATCAGACCATAGATATGATACTCCTCCGCTTGCTGTAATGCTAACCAGCGGGATGTTACAAGTTATTATTGGATCAGAAAGTGAAAACAATGGAGTGGGCAAATCAAATACTTCAACGGTTAAAGCAAAGTCTGA
>CAMCTV010000030.1 GCA_945878635.1 Chryseobacterium gleum
TTGAAAAGTGAACCAATGCCCCTTGATCTCAAGCACCCTTCCCTCCAGCCGAGGAATTGAGTCTTGACCCCAAGTAACCTGAATACACATCCAAAACAGCAACAACATAAAAGTTGCTTTCATCTTGAAACATGATAAATAGATTGAAAAAAAATGAGCTATTCCCGAGGGAAGGATGTCATGCAATCCAATGAGGAGGACCTCTTCCTGTTGGACTCAATACGACTGAATCAAACAATGAGATTACTAAATCAGAATCACCAACACATGGAATCTCTATGGAGATAAAAGTCAATTCAAGTGTTTCCGATAACTCAACCAATGGGACTTCCCACTCACACATTTGACAAGCTCCATGCTCTTCCGCCTCCCCATGTAAATAATGATCGTGATACCTGTGAATGGATTGCCACGTCTGAAAGCCCAACCATCCCATTGCCAAAAACAGGGCGGTTACAAGATGGAAAAACGGCTTTCTTTTCACGTGTCAAAGGTAACTTGTTTTGTGATTAATACTTATCTTCGCCAAAAATTCAAAGTATGCAATTTGACGTTATTGTTTTGGGCAGCGGACCTGGTGGATATGTAACCGCCATTCGTGCCAGCCAATTGGGATTAAAGACTGCTGTGATTGAGCGTGAAGCGCTTGGCGGTATCTGTTTGAATTGGGGTTGTATCCCAACCAAAGCCCTTTTGAAAAGTGCCAATGTGTTTGAATACATCCAACATGCCAATGATTATGGCATTCAGGTTTCTGATGCCAAGCATGATTTTGATGCCGTAGTGAAGAGAAGCCGCGGAGTGGCAGAAGGCATGAGCAAAGGTGTTCAATTTTTGATGAAGAAAAACAAGATTGAAGTCATCATGGGCAACGGAAAAGTAATGGCTGGAAAGAAAGTTCAAGTTACTACTGCTGATGGCAAGGTGTCTGAAATTTCTGCCAACAATATCATCATTGCAACCGGAGGAAGATCCAGAGAGTTGCCTAATTTGAAACAAGACGGGAAGAAAATCATCGGATACCGTGAAGCCATGACATTGCCTGAACAACCCAAGAGCATGGTCATTGTGGGAAGCGGTGCTATTGGTGTTGAGTTTGCTTATTTCTACAATACAATGGGTACCAAGGTGACCATCGTAGAGTACATGCCCAACATCGTGCCTGTGGAGGATGAGGATGTTTCTAAGGCGTTAAGCAAGACTTTCAAATCTAAAGGCATCGACATATTAAACAACGCAGAAGTTACCGGAGTAGATGCAGCAGGAAAAGGCTGTAAAGTAAAAGTGAAGACAGCAGAGGGAGAGCAAATCATTGAAGCCGATATCGTGTTGAGCGCTGTAGGTGTAGTTGCCAACATCGAGAACATCGGTTTAGAGCAAGTAGGAATCGTTACTGACAAAGGAAAAATTGTTGTAGACAAGTTTTACCAAACCAACATTCCGGGTTACTATGCCATCGGTGACTGTGTTCCTGGTCAATCCTTGGCGCACGTTGCATCTGCTGAAGGGATTATTTGTGTAGAAAAAATTGCAGGACATCATCCTGAAGCTTTGGATTACAACAACATCCCTGGCTGTACGTATTGCAGTCCTGAAATTGCCAGCGTTGGTTACACGGAAAAAGCAGCCAAAGCAGCCGGATATGAATTGAAAATTGGAAAATTCCCTTTTAGTGCATCCGGAAAAGCTTCTGCTGGTGGAACGAAAGATGGATTTGTCAAATTGATTTTTGATGCCAAATACGGCGAATTGTTGGGCGCTCACTTGATTGGCGCAAATGTTACTGAAATGATTGCAGAATGTGTTGCCCTTCGCAAATTAGAAGCAACAGGAGAAGCCATCATTAAAACAGTTCATCCGCATCCAACAATGAGCGAAGCCATCATGGAAGCGGCAGCTGCAGCTTACGGTGAGGTCATCCACTTGTAATATAAGACAATGGAAAAATCACTCATACTCAATGGTCAGCAAGTAGAGCAGAAATTATTGCGCATGTCGCAAGAATTGATTGAACTGCATTACGGAACCCAACATGAAGTGATTTTTATTGGAATTAAAGAAATGGGGTTTGAGATTGCTCAAACCCTGTTTCATTTTTTCAAATCCAATACAGACATTCCCTGTCGACTGGAAAGTATTCAGTTCGAAAAAAGGAAATCCAAAGCCAATTTTCAGTTCAGCGGCAGCACCCAACAATTGAAAAAGAAATCCATCGTTGTTGTTGATGACGTCATCAACTCGGGCTTAACCTTGCTTCATGCTACCCATTTCATTTTGGAAGCTGAACCCAGCAGAATCTCTGTGGCTACATTGGTGAATAGAGAACACCGCACTTTCCCCATTTTTGTCAATGTTGTTGGATTAACGCTTTCCACCAACTTAAAAGAACATGTAAGCGTTGTTAAAAAAGACAACCAGTTTGAAGCCTACCTCGGCAACAAAACAAGTTAGATCCATCGGTTCTTCCTAAACCATCTCAACTGCATTACGGTAATGATGGCCATTACTCCCCAAGTGAGATAGTATCCATTGGTCCATTTTAATTCAGGCATGTTTTCAAAGTTCATCCCATACACGCCAACGATAAAGGTAAGCGGAACGAAAATGGTTGTGATAATGGTCAACAATCGCATCACTTGATTGGTCTTATCTGCTGACATCGCATGATACAAATCCAAACTGTTAGATACAATCTCTCTTTGAAACTGAATCTGATCCGCTACAAATAGCATGTGATCGTGCAGATCAATGAAATACTTGCGGATGCCGGTCTCCTTCTCCTTACTCAATAAACTCGTAATCTCACGTGTAGGATCAGTGGCCAATTTAAAATCAAACAATTCCCTTCTGATCTTCAATAGTGTTTTCAATTGATGTTGCTGTATCTGCTTGGTCAACATGCTTTCAATAACCTCAATCCGCTTGGCCAAATTCTCTGTGGCCAACAAATAATCATCCACCAAAGTGTCCAACATCAAATAAGCCAGGTAAAAGCTATTGGATTGTCTAATTTTCCCAATGCCATTCTCCAACTTATGCCTCAAAGTGTGAAATGAGTCTCCGTTCTGCTCTTGAAACCCGATCACGACATTTTCCATAATCACAATGGAAAACTGTTCCAATTCCAAGGATAACTCAGGCATGATATCCAAAGCCTTTAAGCAGGCAAAATGGTAATGTTCATTGACCTCTAACTTTGGTCTGGATCTGGTGTTCATGATGTCTTCCAATGTCAATTGATCAATATTGAAGAAGCGACCTACAGCGGAAATCAATTTAGGATCATGGATTCCGTCTATCGTTATCCAAGCCTTCTCCTTTTTTTGGGAAAATTGAGACCAATCAAAATCAATATCAAGTTGTTCTTTAACGCAACTTGCATGGTCATAATGATAAACCGTTATTCCAGGCATCTGATTCCGTTCAGATCCCACATAAACCAGTGAACCTGGATCTAATCCGCGCTTTGAAGTCCTATTCATTTCACACGAAGATAGGCAAGCCCAATTATCGCTGTTTTTTTTCCTCTGTAAAATTCAAAATAACCTATTTTCGCCTTACCTAATTTTGAGATGAAAACAAAGTACATTGACTTTGTTGAACAACAGTTCAACTGGCCGCAAGAAGAGTTTCGTTTAGAAAACGAACAACTGGAATTTCACAACATTCCGCTAATGGAATTGGTGAAAAAATATGGAACACCATTAAAGTTCACCTATCTGCCTAAAATATCAGACAATATTCAGCGCGCCAAGAAATGGTTCAATAATGCTCGCACTGAGTTAAACTATGAAGGAGAGTACCACTATTGTTACTGTACAAAGAGCTCTCACTTTAGACACGTCCTTGAAGAGGTATTAAAAAACAACGTTCATCTTGAAACCTCTTCTGCCTATGACATTGATTTAATCAAGCGTCTGGCCACCATGAAGAAATTGCAAAAGACACAATGGATCATTTGCAATGGTTTCAAAAAAGAAGAATACGTTGACCGCATTTTGGATCTCAGAGCCGACGGTTACGAGAACATAATGCCCGTCATTGACAACAGCTATGAATTGGAAAAATTCAAACAACGCTCTGAAGTGCCGCTAAAAGTAGGCATTCGTATTGCATCTGAAGAAGAACCCAAGTTTGAGTTTTACACCTCACGTTTGGGTATTGGTTACAAATACGTCAAAAAGTTCTATCAAAAATATCTGGCTGATGATGAAAAGCTGGAACTAAAAATGCTTCACTTTTTCATCAACAGCGGAATAAAGGACACCGCATACTATTGGAATGAATTAAACAAATGTCTCAAGGTGTATTGTGAGCTTAAGCAAGTTTGCCCATCATTGGACAGTTTGAATATTGGCGGAGGGTTTCCAATCAAAACCTCATTGGCCTTTGAATTTGATTACCAATACATGGTAACAGAGATTCTCAATCAAGTAAAGCAAGCTTGTGAATATGCTGAAATTCCAGTACCGCATATTTACACTGAGTTCGGTTCATTTACCGTTGGAGAATCCGGAGGCGCGTTGTTTAAAATTCTTCACCAGAAGGATCAAAACGACCGTGAAAAATGGAACATGATCGATTCGTCTTTTATGACAACTTTGCCCGACACATGGGCCATCAATCGCCGTTTCATAATGCTTCCATTGAACAACTGGAAGGAAAATTATGAGCGCGTTTTCCTAGGTGGATTGACGTGCGACAGCGATGACTATTACAATTCTGAACAGCATGTCAATGCGATATACATGCCCAAATTTTATCCCGATCAGGATCAGTACATCGGCTTCTTCAATACAGGGGCCTATCAAGAAACTTTGGGAGGTTTTGGCGGCATACACCATTGCCTTGTTCCGTCTCCGAGACATATTTTAATTGAGAAAGACGCAAAAGGAAAATTAAAATACCGTGAATTCAGCCATGAGCAAAGGCCAAAAGAGGTATTGGAAATTTTAGGATACTACGATTGATGCAACGAAATCATTTTCTCAAATTGTTGATCTATGTAATGAGTCTAGGTATATTGTTGCTTCTGAAACCCGCCTATACTCAACTCACAGGATACATAAATATACCTAAACTTTTTGAACATACCCTTTTCAGGGTAATGGTTGGTTTCCTTATTGTAGAGGCCTGTAAGCAAGTCATCTTACTCACTTACAAGCCCGACGATCCCAAAAGAAAAAAAGACAACTTTACCATTGGAATCAATCACATTTCCAAAATCATTTATGGCGTGCTCATGACAGCCATTGTCATGTCATTGTTAAACATCTCCATCAAAGAAGCCCTCACTACCCTATCCTTATTGGCAGCCGCATTGGTGGTCATGACCAAAGATTACATTGCCAATGTCATCAATGGGATGTACATCACCTTCACCAAATTGGTCAACATTGGAGACCACGTGGCCATTGGGAATTCGAGAGGGAAAATTTTGGACATCACCCTAACCAATGTTCATCTGCTCAGTGAAGACGATGACATTATTTATATTCCCAACAACAAAGTATTCAGCGAGGAGATTATCAACTACACCCGCAGGGACTTAAAAAAATCATACATTGATTTTCAAATCAATCCCTATGTGATTTCAGATATATCCGAATTGGAAAAAATACTTTGGAATGAAATATCATTGTTCCATGTCGAGATCATTGATGAAAGCTTTTCTGTAAAAACCGTTCTGATTAAGGTAGACGCAATAGATTGCAAGGTCCATTACATCCTCAAAGACCCATTGAATAGGAAGGTAGATAATCAAATCAAACGAATATTAAAAAGAAAAATAGTGACCTTAATCAATCCTCGATAAACTACATTTTTCATTGCACATTTTTTTTGAAAATTCATCAAAGTTTTTTTTGAGTTTAAACGAACGTGTCCATATTTGCGCAGAAATTCAAATGTCAAAATCAAAAACGAAATGAGTAAATTCACCAGCATCCGAGACTTCATGGAATCGCAGTATTTGCACTTCAATGCAGCTACTGTAGTGGATGCAGCCAAGGGCTATGAAACGCACCTTACTGAAGGCGGAAAAATGATGATCACCCTTGCAGGAGCTATGTCCACCGCTGAGTTGGGCATCAGTTTGGCAGAGATGATTCGTCAAGGGAAAGTGGACATCATTTCATGCACTGGTGCCAACTTAGAAGAAGACCTCATGAATTTGGTGGCGCATGACCACTATCGCAGGGTTCCAAACTACCGTGACCTTACTCCTCAAGATGAATGGGATTTATTGGAACAAGGTTTGAACCGTGTAACGGATACATGTATTCCTGAAGAAGAAGCATTTAGAAGATTGCAAAAGCATGTGCATGCATTGTGGAAAGATGCCGATGAAAAAGGTGAGCGTTATTTCCCTCATGAATTCATGTACAAGATGATACTAAGTGGTGTTTTAGAACAATATTACCAAATTGACCCTAAGAATTCTTGGATGATTGCAGCCGCAGAGCGCAATCTTCCTATTATTGTTCCAGGATGGGAAGACAGTACCATGGGAAATATTTTTGCCAGTTATTGCATCAAAGGTGAACTCAAACCTACCACCATGAAAAGCGGTATTGAATACATGATGTGGTTGGCCAATTGGTACACCCAAAATTGTGCTGGTAAAGGAATTGGATTTTTTCAAATTGGTGGTGGTATCGCGGGAGACTTCCCCATTTGCGTCGTTCCTATGTTGTACCAAGACATGGAAATGCATGACGTCCCTTTCTGGTCTTACTTCTGCCAAATTTCAGATAGCACCACGAGTTATGGCTCATACTCAGGAGCTGTTCCAAATGAAAAAATTACCTGGGGGAAACTAGACATCAACACCCCAAAATTTGTCATTGAAAGCGACGCAACCATTGTGGCTCCGTTGATCTTTGCCTGGTTATTAAATCAATAAATTAAGTTTGTTAGAATAGAGATATGAAGCGTATTATCAAAGATTACAAGAACATTTCACAAGAACATGCTGATTTGATTGCTGTGTCTTATCCCAATGGTTTTGAAAATGAGAATTTGGTTTCTTTTACAACTCCCAAAGGTGAATTTATCAAAGCACTAGAAATCAGAACTGAGGACACCATTTACCTGTTTAAGATAGACAAAAACATGGAAGTGGCCAATGACGAAGAAGGCAATGATTCTACTGGAATGCCCGTTGCTGAATTTGACAATTTCAAAGGTGATTCAGATGATGACAACGATGATGATGATGTAGATGATGATAGCGCCGATAACAATGATGATGACGGCGATGATGATGGTGATGATGATTAAGTTTCAAAAGGCTGTTAACAACAGCCTTTTTTTTTTCAAGCAACCCAAAGAACAGACGATGCGTCTAATCCTTAACAACAATCAACATGAAAAAACAAATCACTCTCTTATTTACTTTGATGTCTTTGTCAATTGTTTCCATTGCGCAAAACAATTGTATTGACTCCAGTCTAATCAATCTTGATGCGCTATGCCCTATGATATGGATGCCGGTATGTGGATGTGATGGTGTTACCTATAGCAATGATTGTGTAGCCATCAATAGCGGTGGAGTCACGTCGTGGACAGATGGAGAATGTCAAGAAGGAACTGGTTGTATTGATCCATCGTTGATTGACATTAACATGGGGTGTCTAACGGTATGGATGCCCGTATGTGGTTGTGATGGTAATACTTATGGCAATGATTGCGAAGCCACCTACTATGGCGGTGTTACTTCGTGGACGGATGGAGAATGCCCTGTTGTAGATACCATTGAGTGCATGATTCTTCCCGCGGGTGTAGATTTTGGACTTTGTGCAATGGCTCTGGGTGTCGCAATGACGGATAGTGGTTGTGTCTTCATTTCTGGCTGCAGTTCTATGGGTAGCGACGGTTTTGATTACGCCGGATATTTTTACAATAGTGAATGGGAATGTAATTCTGCTTGCCTAGAGGATACGGTGGTCACGTTGCCCTGCGTCGAGGATAGCTTATTCAATTTTGCAGTGGATTGCATTGGAGATTACATCCCCGTTTGTGGTTGTGATGAAGTAACCTATCTCAATGAATGTGTCGCTGTCAATTACCACGGTATTTCTAGTTTCATGCCTGGACCATGCCATGCCTTCTGCAACCCCATTCCAACTGGAGTAACCTTTGGTGATTGTGATATGGTATTGGGTATTGCTGCCACTGATTCTGGTTGCTTTACCTTAAGTGGGTGTAGCAGCATGGGAAGCGATGGATATGACTATACTGGATATTTCTACGATCTTTTACAGGAATGTGAAGCTGCCTGCGGTGGAACTTCTATTGGGTCAAACGAACAAAATTTGATCTACCCCAATCCTACCAAAGACTTTATTCAGCTTGATAGAAACTATCAGACTATTCAAGTGGTTAACGCTTTGGGACAAGTAGTTTTAAAAGACAACAACACAAAATCGATAAATTTGAGCGCCCTACCTGCAGGTGTATATCACCTTGTAATGCACATTGACTCAATTGAAAAATTTGTAAAAGTCATCAAAGAAAACTAGTAGGCTTTTTCCTCACCTTTAATCATATTCCAGATTGTTTTGATAACAATCCTTATGTCCAATGTAAGGGACCAGTTTTCTACGTACCAAATGTCCGCTTCAACCCGCCTTTCCATTTGAACCAATTCTTTGGTCTCTCCGCGTAATCCGTTGACTTGCGCCCAACCCGTTATTCCGGGCTTTGCCAAATGGCGAACCAAGAATTTACTCACCCGTTGACTGAACTCTTCCGTATGCTTCAACATGTGGGGTCTTGGGCCAACGACGGACATCTCACCCTTAAACACATTCCAAAATTGGGGTAACTCATCCACATTGGAGCGACGTAAAAAGCCACCAATCTTGGTCAGTCTGGGGTCATTCTTGCTGGCTTGCAAGGCATCAGCCTCGTCATTAACACGCATTGTCCTAAACTTATAACACCAAAAAGAACGTCCATCCTCACCTGTACGCAACTGCTTAAAGAAAATTGGCCCTTTTGAACCCAATTTAATCAAGATGAATAAAAGCGGCAATAAAATGGGCATTAAAAACAATAAGACCAACAATGAAAACACAACATCAAATGACCTTTTCAAAGCACGATTCAGAGGTCGCTGCAAAGGCTCACTGCGCAAACTAACCAATGGCATCAATCGAAACATGTCAATGATGGGCTTTCTACCCAATAGTGTTGAACCAAAATAAGGAATGAATTTGACCCGAATCAAATTGTTCTCACAGTACTGAACAATTTCCTTCAGGAGAGGATGCTCCCCGGGTGTCAATTGCCAATAAACCTCATGGACATCATTGGTCATCAAGTAATGCTTCAATTCACTAATCTCACCCAAATCCTTACAGCCCATTTCAATCAATGGCTTCTCACTTTTATTCAAATGCTCATTAAAAAAACCGAGCACCCTGAAACCAAGTGTAATGTCATCACGCATGCTCTTATACAAATACTGAACAGAACCATCATCCCCCACCAATACAACATTTCTGAAATTGTAACCCCTCGATCGATACCAAGCGAAAAATGTCTGAAATAGCCAACGAATCAAAATAAAAACCACAAAACTTGTGAGCATATAATACAACACCCAAAGTCTAGCAATCTTGTCTAGATTCAATGTAAACAAAAACAAAAAAACGGTAGCAGCATAAATGAAATGATAGCCCGCCAATTTCCTCAACATCTCCTCAAAAGACTCCCCCCGAAAAAAAGTATAGGCCTTGTGATAAAAAGCGATGACTACCCAAATAAAATTGACCAAAAACCACAACTCTGAATCGTGCTCATCTGGCCACCAATTGGAACTTCCAAATCGAAAAAAATGCGAAACAAAAAAAACAACATTCACCACCACCAAATCCGCAACAACTCCAATCAAAGGCAGGTACTTTGAATATCCAAATTTAGCTCCACTCATCCAGTGCAAAGATGAGGAAAGTTTTTATCAATTCAAAAAGGACTGCGGGATATCAGATCCTCTACAATGCGTTCAGCTGCCTGCCCATCCCAAAGTTTGGGAATACTTGAACTTTTCCAATTGCCCTGTAGCAATTCTCTGAGGTGTTTGGATAGCATATTAAAATCATCACCAATGAGAACATTGGTTCCAACGGAGCAGGTTTCTGGTCGTTCGGTTGTCGATCGCAAAGTCATACAAGGCACTCCCAAAAAGGTAGCCTCTTCTGTAATACCACCAGAGTCAGTTATGACTCCTTTGGCATTTTTCAACAAATACATGAACTCGAGATATCCCAACGGATCTACCAATCGAATATTCTTGGGAACGTTAATTCCCGCCAATTGCATGTTCTTTTGAGTTCTCGGGTGGACTGGAAATATCACAGGCCATGACTCAGTTTCACGCGCAATAACATCTATTTTCTGTTGAAACAAAATGGGATTATCTACATTGGATGGTCTATGCAGGGTCAGCAACAAATAGTTTTGATGAGATAAAGATTGGTCATTCCAAAATTTGGGTGGAACCAATCGATCTAAATTTTCCACCAAAGTGTCCACCATTGTATTGCCGACAAAAACTATTTTATCATCATCCACCCCTTCCATAACCAATTGTCTTGACGCCTCTTCAGTTGTTGTATAATACAAATTACAAATACTATCCACCACAATTCTATTCACCTCTTCTGGCATAGAACGATCATAGGAACGAATTCCTGCTTCAACGTGTGCCACCTTGATGTTCAATTTCACTGCAGCCAAAGTGCAAGCCATTGTAGACGTTACATCACCTACCACAATGACACAATCAGGGGGATTGGACAAAAGTTCTTGTTCAAACTTGGCCATAATGGCAGCTGTTTGTTCGGCTTGTGTCCCACCTCCCGCCTCCAGATTGCCATGAGGCGCAGGAATATTCAATTGCTCAAAAAAAGCACCAGACATGATTGTGTCATAATGCTGTCCTGTGTGAATCAATCGAAAATGGATATCCACGCCCGCGACTTGCTGCCGTTGAATGACTTGAATGATGGGCGCAACCTTCATGAAATTGGGGCGGGCACCGGCTACTATGGTTAATTTCAATGATTTCATTTCCCCATTCTGAATTTGGCTTTCAATACATAAACAATAAAAAGACTATTGGTAACCAGGTACCGTTTCCACATTCTTCGCGGTTCTTGTCCAACACGGTATAACCATTCCAATCCCCAACGTTGCATCCAAAAAGGAGCGCGCTTAACTTTTCCAGCAACCACATCAAAACTTCCTCCAACCCCCATTACAAATGGGATATTCAGAAATGATTTGTGTTTATTCAAAAAAATTTCCTTCTTCGGAGATGTCATGGCAACAAACAAAATATGCGCACCTGAATCCCGTATCTCCTTCGCCACTTCCTCCTCCTCACTCAGCGAAAAATAACCATTCCGATAACCTGCAATTATTTTTTCTGAATAAACTGACTTGTACTTAGAAACAACTTCTGAAACCACATTTTCTTCTGCTCCCAAAAAATAAATCTTTAAGCCCTCTTCGTCTGCAAGTTTCACCAACCGCTGCATTAAATCAATCCCTGCCACTCTCTCAGGCAAAGGTTTCCCTAGAAAACGAGAAGCCCAAACCACTGCTTGCCCATCGGCATTTATAATATCGCTTTCAACAATAGACTGACTCAATTCCCGATCATGTTGAGCATTCACCATTTTTGCAGCATTCACAACAACATGCTGCAAAGGCTTCGCTTTTTGAATGGAATGAAGAATTAAACCAATGGTTTCTTCCATGGTCAAAGCATCAATGGGCAAACCCAAAATATCAATTCTTCTCAATTTCTCCATTGATCGCTTTATTATACACTTCATTTACTCGCTCTGCAACTGCAGAGCTCGTTAAACCCAAATGCAACAGTCTTTCTCTTGACGAGACAGTCCCTTGTTTTCTTACTCCGTTCATCAAGTCTTTTATGACTTCAACATAATCCAGCACACCGGCATCGTAATCCAAAACTATAGCATTGCACACAGTCTCAAAGAGTAATCTGACATCACCGACATCTCTACTAACAATTTTACAGTTACACGCCATAGCCTCTTTGATGATTTGCGGTGAACCCTCATAATGGGAAGTCATCAGCAAAACATCGATGGAGTTCAGTTTTTCAGAAATTTGCGTTCGATTCAAATGAACAAATAACTCTACCACAATCTCGACTTCATAGACCTTGCGGAGCTCTTGAACAATATTGGCGAATAGCGAATAATTCTTCTCTATCCGATCCGGATTAGAAGGAAATCCGATAACAATCTTTGCTTTCGGTTCATCTTTTATAACGCTCTGTCTAAAAAAATCGGTATCCACACCGCAAGGAATAATATCGAAAGGTATATTCAAATGTCTAACTTGTTCAACCATTTGCTTATTTAATACAACTATTCTTGTGCAGCGCTTGGCGACCTGAAATGATATCCACTTTACAAACATCTTTCTGCTGTTCGCTGAAATATCACTTCCATGAAAAGTACAAATTACTGGAATTTGAATCCTGCGCAAAAAAAGTAAAAACAAACCTGACAAACCAAAATGAATATGAATGACATCAAATTGGTCATTCTTAATCAATTTACGAATGCTAAAAACACTGAGAATATAAGAAAACTTATTTGAATATCCTTGAATATTGAAAACTTCGACATTGATATCTTTATTCATCAATTGCAAAGCACCAATTTGTTCTTTCACAAAAAGGCCATAATATGGCTTTTCAACACTAGGCCACATATTGGTTACAATCAACACTTTCATCATTCGTCAGTTCTCAAATCAAACTACAAAAATCACAACCCCAAATGCCAAATCCATTTTTTTCTCAAAGATATGATTACTCTTAGAGTAATCTGTAATTCAAGATATGTTGTAAAAACAAAGAAGCAACCAAATCCAGTTACCAAATCCCAATATTTTTAGTATTCGCTTCTGTCTCAATGAAACTTTAAAGACTAGAGTGATTCATTAGCCGTTCAACACTAAATTCTTCTTTGAATAAAAAATATTCATATTAAGAAAAGATAAAAACAAAACATAAGTGGCCAGAGGTCTAAACATGAGACCATTGCTAATGAGTGACGATACCAAATAGGCGCTCAATACAGCGTATGCGACGTTATTACCTCTAAACAATTGAAAAAGTTTTTGAATAAAGTATAGGAAAAAAATTAAATACACAAAACCGAATTCAATAATTAAAGTCAAATAATCGTTGTGTGAGCCTTTATCCTCCCACCACCAAGTCTCCGAATACATAATGTCTTGCCCAGCACCTGAGCCAAAAGCATTCCCAATAAAATCTCTATCCCCAATAAATTCAAACCGAGAAACATACTCTGATAGCCGACCAGAACTAAATCCATCAAAAGTCAATACATCAAAGTTCGCAGCAAAAATCAAAAGGATTAACAAACCTATGATTGCTGAAACAAAAATCAAATTCGATTTCTTTAGTATTGCCCATCTGGCATGATAAGCATGAAAAACAAGCAAATAAGTAATAAGACAAATCAAAGAGGTTCGAACGCCATACCCGTATCCCAAAATTACAGCAAAGAGCAAACTCAATATTAAAACCAATAAATTCCTATTGAGAACAAAAAAGAAGTAAAAATGAGAATAAACTATGGTTCCAAAAACCACATAAGCATGTGTGTGAAGTCCTGAAAAATAAATCGGCCAATAGTAAGCATCCCTGTTTCTGCTTGGCTCAAGAAAAATAAAAGCATATAAACTAATCAAAAGAACGAAAACAGATACAACCGAAACACTCCTACTCATTTCAGCAGATCTGGGAAATAAATTAAATGATATTAAAACTAAAAATGGCAAAAACATCTTCAGCTGTGAAGTCAATGCAATCATCCAATCAATTTCATGAGACATTGATGTAATCACTGCATATAAAATCAAACACAGAATCAACAACAACAATTTAATCACCTTGAGATAGTATTCTTGATTGAACCACTTGAATGAAGTGATAAAATAGATACATGAAAGGAAGAAAATTGGAATATCAGCTAGATAATATAGATTTTTCAAAGGGCTAATCACATCTTCATCATTATCCTTAATGAGTATTGAAAAAATCAACTTAATACAAACAAAAAACACCACCATCGACAACAATCTGCGCCATAATTTATGTCTTATTTTTTCACTTGATTTCATTACTTGATTCAAAACATTACATGTCAATTCGCTGAAGCAACACAAAGCTCATTCTATCAGATTTATCGGTTTCAAATTCCAGCTTGGTGTAATTTAATCTCATAAAATTTTTCTTACACGTTTCAATAAATACCAATGACGCAAAACACCTATGAACATATTAAAGATCAATAAAAAGAACATCTTAAAAACACCATCCAAATTAGAATTAACTACCAATACCATTTGAATAATTACAACACAAAAAGAAAAAAAATTCACCTTAAGAAGTTCATCGCTTTGAGACTTCACCACCAAAGCGTTGGATGAAGGCCCAGCCAATTGGCCAATTAGAACATTAACATAAACCACCAAACTCAAACCAATAATCTGTGGAGGGAAGTTAAAAAAGGTCACCCAAAAAGTAATGCCCGTAACCAAACCTAAAATGAACATCGCAACTATCACTTGGTTATTTTTTTTCAAAAAATAAAAGAACATTTTCTTGAACTCCTCCCTCCCTTGCCTAACCTTTCCGGACAACTGTGGTATAAATTGAAATGACAATGCTCTCGGAAATAGCAATGCTACATTGGTTAAATTGCTGGTAAAACCAATGCTGCGTGTCATTTCGGCGCTTAACAAATGATGACTAATTGGTGCAAAAATCAACTGGATACCGCCAATTGTAAGATTTATCAATGTATAATTCATCGCCCGCTTGTAAACCCTAGAATTAAACCGTCCATATTCAAAAACGGGCAATAGATTCTCCATGCACAAAGGGATAACCAAAACCGGAAAAGACAAAAGAAAGTAAATATTCCAATTTAACTTACTGGCCAAGAGGATCATTAATATAGAAAAAGTTAATATTATTGTATCAGAAAAAAAAAGATGACGAAAACGTTTCTTCGAAATCAAATAATGCCGCCACAATTGATGATAAGACCATGTTATCACAAGGAAAGAAAAACCGTAGAAATCGGAAATCCATCCTAATTTATAAATAGCAAACAAAGCAATAATCAGAGGCAAGTTTGACCAAAATGAAAGAACCAATATCTTACCGAAAAAAACTTGGTGTTTCTCTTTAGTTAATTTCATCATATCAACCAAAATGAAATTTGACCAATTAAAAACAGTGTAGTAGCCTAATAAATACAGTATAAAAATATCATTGATAAAGTCCGCTGTGATTTCCAAACTAAAGACAGCGTTGATCACGAAAAGCAAGACAATTTTATGAACCCCAGGAAATGCAGTTGTTCCAAAGAGATAGAAATTATTCTTAACCCATTCAAATAATTTAATCATGGCTATATCTGCCTACTCATTGACGTTTAAATCATGTCTTACCATAATTTTTACCAACTCATCAAAACTGGTTTTTGTTGGATTCCATCCCAAGATCTTTTTGGCTTTTTCAGGGTTACCCAATAATTGCTCTACCTCTGCTGGCCTAAAATATTTTTCATCAACCTCAATCAATACATCACCTGTAACTTTATTAATCCCCTTTTCTTCAACACCCTCTCCTTGCCAATTCAATGTTATTCCAGCCTCTTGAAATGCCAACTCACAAAACTCTTTTACACTATGCATTTCACCTGTAGCAATAACAAAATCTTCTGGTGTATCATGCTGCAACATCAACCACATGCACTCCACATAATCCTTAGCATATCCCCAATCACGCAATGCATTCAAATTACCCAAATACAATTTCTTCTGCAATCCCTTGCTGATACGAGCCGCAGCCATGGTTATCTTACGGGTAACAAAGGTCTCCCCTCTTCTCTCACTCTCATGGTTAAACAATATGCCGTTCACCGCAAACATTCCATAAGATTCACGGTAATTTTTGGTAATCCAAAATCCATATTGCTTGGCAACACCGTATGGTGATCTGGGATAAAATGGTGTGGTTTCTGATTGAGGCACCTCTTGCACTTTACCGTACAACTCAGAAGTTGACGCTTGGTATATACGACAACTTTTATCCAAACCCAACAAGCGAACCGCCTCCAATATTCTCAGGGTCCCAACCGCATCAGATTCTGCTGTATACTCGGGCACTTCAAATGAAACTTTCACATGACTCTGAGCGGCCAAATTATAAATTTCATCAGGTTTGATTTGCTGAATGATTCTGATAATGGAACTGGAATCGGTCATGTCACCATAGTGCAATTCCAACTTGCGCTCTTGGTGCATATCCTGAATCCAACCATCCAAATACAAATGCTCGATGCGACCAGTATTGAAAGATGATGACCGGCGAATCATCCCATGAACTTCATAATCTTTTTCCAATAAAAATTCAGCCAAATAGGAACCATCCTGTCCTGTTATGCCCGTTATCAAAGCTACTTTTCTCATCGTTTTAAGATTTTGTATCATCACAGTATGAATATCCATATCCTGCACCATATCCACCTCCATATCCGTACCCTCTGCCATAATTGGTCATTCCTCGCGTTTTTAAACCATTAAAAACTACTGCAGAAGGCCAAAATTTAGAATCCTCTTTTATTGGACCCAATATTTTCTCAACAGCTTCTTTCAAACTGTGATCATGTCTAACTACAAATAAACTCAAATCCGCATAATCTGCCATGATCTCTGCATCTGAGATCAGACCCAACGGCGGTGTATCAATCAAAATATAATCATACTCCTTCCGCATTTCTTCAATCATCTTGGCAAAATTCCCATTTAACAACAACTCAGCAGGGTTGGGAGGTATTGGACCAGGAGGAACAATATCCAAGTGTTCAAATTGCGTATGGATAGCGGCCTCCTTCCAAGGGAGTTTTCCTACCAAAATTTGAGACAACCCTGAATTGCCTGTTATGCCAAAAGACTTATGCAATTTGGGCTTTCGCATATCCGCCGCGATTACCACCGTTCGTTTGCCCATCAAGGCCAAACTCAGGCCTAAATTGGTGGTAATAAACGACTTCCCTTCACCTGGCAAGCAAGATGACAACAATACCACGTGCGAGCCTTCTTTGTGCAAATAATAACTCAACTTACTCCTGACAGCACGCAACGATTCAGCCACAGGACTGCGATTATCAGATGAAATGATAAAGTCCGAACTCTCTTCTCCTTGAAGGACCTCTCCCAAAACACTTAATTTGGTTCGTCTCTCAATATCTTTTCTGAACTTTATCTTACCTGTTAATACCTCTTTGTAATAAATAACAATGCTCGGGACGAGCAATGACAGCAAAACAGCCAGTGAAAAAACGATGGTCTTCTTTGGACTCACTGGTTTCAAATCTCCTTGCGCTGGCTCTACCATGCGAACATCAGATACAGTAGATGCAAAAGAAATGGCACTCTCCTCGCGCTTTTCCAACAAGAATGTATAAATCGAATTCTTAATGGCTTGTTGCCTACTGATATCCAGCAGTAACCTCTCTTTGCCAGGCAAACTGGTTAAAGCGCCCATCTTTGTATTCAAATCGCGCTTCATCCGATCTTGACTAAGCTGCAAATTTTTTCTTACTGCTGTCACTGATTCTAAAACTGACTTTTTAATGTCCGATATCTCATTCTCCAAAGTCAATAAACCTTCGTCCTTTGCACCCACGGTAATCTTAAGCTTGCTGTACTCAGCCTCTAAACCATAAAGTCTATTCAAAAGACCAATGAGAGATGGCTCATTGATTCCAACCAAAGAAGGTGAGTTACCCGGGTTTGTGCCTCGACCTTTAACATAGGCCTCAATATCACGCACCACTTGCAATTGAATATCTATCTTGTTCAATTCCCCATCTTCATCTTTGACGGACTCTAAAAACAACCGCCCCTGTTGACTCAAATCCACGATGTTGTTCTCCACTTTGTACGACTCAATATCGCGCTCTACAGAGTCCAATTGCGAAGTTACCAGCGACAACCGATCCTCAATAAAATTAAGGGTAAATTCAGCTATTTGCCTTTTATCGGTTATTGCAGCGTTGGCATATGCATCCACCAAATGATTTAAAATTTGCTCTCCACGCTTTACATTCTTGGTCTCTAAACGCAATTCTATGACACTGGTATTTTTGTTGGTGGTCGCCAAAGACAAAGCATCCAAAACGTTCTTCACCTCGCTCTTCAAACTCTGAGTATGCACCACATACTCCTCATTGATCAATTTACCCAATCTCTTTAAATCTGTCTTTATCAAGAAGGCCTCACTTGCATTACCCTTATTCCAATAAATAGAATCCTTCAAAGGAAATACTTCGTCGTTAAGAATTAAATTGTATCCATCAAAACGCATTCTAACCACGTTTTTTGAATCTTGAATACTGTCTTGATTCAATGGAATGAATGACACAGGAAAATCAGGCCCTTGCAGTGCATCGCGTACCTTACCATCCCTATAAACATAAACATTGCAATGCGTCTCCTCGACGACAACCTCTACTATCGGTCTTGATTTTAATATCTCCAATTCATTCTCGACAATTTTTTTTCCGCCAAACAAATCAAACTCACTGAGCAATGAGCTGGCGCTTCCGACACCTGTCTTTTTCTCATCCTTGATTAATATTTTTGAACTAATTGAATAGGTGGGCGCAGTGTAGCGCACAATCAAATAACCTACACTCAAAAAACCAATGATAAAAATGACATACAAAGGCCAATAGGCCTTAACGGTACTTCTAACAACCTCTAAAAAGTTGATATCCGACTCTCCCCCTGATTTCCAACGTTCCTCCATCGCCTTACTTTATATTAGTCACTACCAAAACCAACAATGTAATTGCACTAACAACTGTAGGCCAAACCTGAAAAAATGTACTGCTCGTATTGATCTTGGTCCTATTGGGCTTCACATAAATAACATCTCCCGACTGAACGTAGAAATAAGGACTGCGCAACAAATCCTTGGATGTTAAATCAATAACAACACTCTGTTCACCCGTCTCTGTTTTACGAATCAAAACCAACTCATTTCGAACGCCATTGATGGTCAAATCTCCAGCCAATCCTAAGGCTTGAAGTAGGTTCAAGTTGTGATAGGGAACATGATATGTGCCCGGCTTGGACACTTCGCCCAAAACGGTGATTCGAAAATTGATGCACCGAACACTCACCACCGGATCCTTAATATAGTCACTTAATGCAACCTCCAAATAATCTTGCAACTCCTTCCTCTTCATCCCAGCAACAGCAATAGAACCCAATTTGGGGAAAGTAATCTTCCCATCTTCCTCCACCATGTATCCCAGAATGGGGTTGGCCGTTTGCATCTGTTGCGCACTGCTGATTTGAATAGCCGAATAATTAGACATGTTGAAATACGTGGCCTGCTCAATGTTCAAGCTATTCACAAATATGCTTAGCTGATCACCCTTCTGAATCGTAGGATTATCCACTTCCTTAACCGCTCCTTCCACTTTCTCATTACCAAGTCCGTGCATGTAATACACATCCCTAGAATTGGTACACGAGGCCCAACCCAAAACAATAAAGAAAAAAATCAACAATCTCATCATCCAAATAAAAAAAAACGCGGATGCATTGAAATACAATCCGCGCTTTAAGGTTTGAAAAATATTACTTCGCTACGTAGAACAAAGAGATACCATGCTGAAGATAGCTTCCACCATCCATCAAGTTTGTAACTCCCCACTTAGCTTGTGAATTCAATGAAATTCCCCAGTCTTCTTTGACCCAATAATTGAATGACAATCCAGTATTCAAAGTGATCATGTTTGCATCCAATCCTGGATCACGCTTCGTGAATCCCAAACCTTGAGCGGTTTGAATTTCGAAATTGCCTTTTCTCATGGCGTTAAAACGTGTATTTGCATCCAAAGCCCAAAGTGTTCCTTCCTCAGAACCCTCTACTTGCTCACCATTTCTGAATTTAGCATCATAGTTAACATAAGTGAAACCGAAATCCAAAGACAACTTCTCATTCATTTTCTTCATTCCGCTGATACGTGATGGAAACAAATTGTAGTTCCAACCCTCTTTCACATCTAAGAATTTTTCAAAAGCACGTCCATCGTCGTCAATGGCTGCCCATCCCAAACTAAAAGTCCATGGAGAGGATTTCATGTTGTCAACAATTCCCTGGGCAGATGCCTGCGCGATTATCGCAACAGCAAATAATAATGTAAAGATTTTTTTCATGTTTCTATGCTTATAGGGCAAATATAGTAAAATGTTAGCTTCAATCAATCATCATTTCGCAGGTTCTTTCCTTTTTAATAGAATGAGCAATAAGGGGGTAATGGTTAATTCAAACAATATCGCTACCAATAAAGTCAATGAAATCAAGAATCCAATGTAGAAAGTCCCTAAAAACTCTGAAAATATCAATGTGGAAAATCCTGCCGTCAATATCAATCCTGTCACTATCATGGCCTTTCCTGTAGTCATAAATGTGCGCTTCACAGCGTAAATCCTTGAATAACCTTCCATTCCCAATGTTCGAACACGCGCCAAAAAATGAACGGTATCATCCACCGCTATTCCAAAAGCTATGTTGAAAACGATAGAAGTTGACACTTTCAAAGGAATACCCAAAAAACCCATCAATCCACCGATAACGATCAACGGCAACAAATTAGGAATGATGGTCATCGGCACCATGCGCCAGGACTTATACACCACACCCATCACCAAGCCAATAACCAGTATAGACAAGAACAAATCCAAAATCGTATTATCCACCAAATAGGCATTGTTGATATCCATCAACATCGCCGTCCCCGTTAATGTTGTTGCTTGTAAATGATTAAAATCCTTTTTCAAAAATTCATTCAACTGTGCATTCTTCTGCTCATAATATTTGCGCCCTTTATCAGGCAATCTCCCAGTAACCCTCAGTGTCTTACTCTCTTTGTTGTAAACCAATTTGACCAAGGTCTGCGCTTGCTTGCTTTTGGCATATTTGACAATTTGCTGCATCTCGCTGTCGTCTGCCGGTATCCTTCTATAACTATCGTCTCCTCCATTCAAAGTTCTATTGGCCGACTTCACCATCTCACACCAACTGAACAGCGCGCCTACTCCATACTCCTTTCTCAGATACCCATCCAAACGATCCAACTCCTCTAGGGTGGCCATGTCTGTGATATCCGCAGTAGGTTTCAATGTCACACTCAATTCAAATGGACGACAGCCAATAAATTTCTCATCCATGAAATTAAAATCCTGCTTCAACGGATTATTATCCCGCAAATCTTCCAGCATCAAATTGTCCACCTTAATCATGGATATCCCCCAAAAACTAACGCCAACGCTGATTGTCGCCCCAACTAAAATCCACTTCCTGCGGCGCAGTACAAAAGCAAAAAATCGATGCAACCGTTTGGTCCAAAAATCCTCTTTCATCGCATAAGCCTGCATCTGCGTAGGCTTAATCACTAGGATCATCGCTGGTAATAATGTAAAAGTTAAACCGTAAGCCAGCAAAACGCCCACACTGGTGTACAACCCAAAATCAGAAATGGGTTGAATACTGGAAAAAATCAAGGTCAAAAATCCAATGGCCGTCGTCACTGCCGTTAAGAAAGTAGCCAATCGAATACTCTTCAAAGCCTTCTTCAACGCTGTCTTTGGATCGCTACCATCCCGCAACTCGTTCATGTATTTGGTCAATACATGCACCGAATCACTCATCCCCACCACAAACAAAATGGTGGGCATGATGGTAACCATCACGTCAATGTCCTTGCCCAATACTTGCATAAAGGCCATCGTAAACAAAATGGACAAAAAGACCACCGCAGCAGGAATCACAATGCCCCAAAATGATCGAAAAGCGATGTACAAGAAAATGACCGTGCAGACCAAACACAAGCCGACAAACATCAATAGCTCCTTGATCATCAACTCCACCAACAACTTTTGCCCTTTGGCTCGACCGATCAAATGAACACCGTCGAACTGAAAAGCACCTACTGTCTTTTGAATATTGTCATACAATACATCACACTTCTTCACTGCCAATCCTTGCTCATGCTTCATGTTAATAGCCACCGATTTCCCATCAGGTGAAAAGAAGATGCCTACCCATTGACCGATACCATAAATGTGTGTACTATCAATTCCGTATCCCTCAGGATTGCGGTAATCCAACCAAGGCGATTGAAAAAAACCCCCAAAAACGGGATCTTTCACCACATCCATCAATTGCGTTGGGCCAACGCATTCATTGATGTACTCTATTTTTTTCAAGGAGTCATTCAGGGCATCCACCTTGGCCAAGAAGCTTGAATCAAAAACGCCACTGTTGTTTTCTAAAACAACAATGAAGTAATCCAAGTCAGATTCAAACTTATCGCGATGCGCCAAATAAAAATCTGTTGCAGGATCATCCTGTGGAAAAAACGCTTCGAAATCGTAATTAAAACGCAATTGTGATACAGCCCAAAGACTGAGCGCTACCAACAACCCCACTGCCGCAATTATCCAAATGCTCTTCCTTTCTGTGTTCATCCCTCAAATGTATTTTACTAAGAGACTAAACAAAAAAAGGCCGTCAATGTTGACAGCCTTTTTACATTTTAAAACAAAACTTTACTTTTTGTCGTCTTTTACTTCTTCAAAGTCAACATCAGTCACTTCTCCATCTCCACCATTGCTTCCCGCTTGGCCTTGCCCTGCATCTCCTGCATTGCCGCCTTGACTGTACATATCTTGCGCAGCCGCTTGGAAGATGGTATTCAACTTGTCCATATCACTCTTGATGGCGTCCAAATTCTTCTCTGCATGTGACTTTTTCAATTCAGCCAAAGCTGTTTCGATTTCGCCTTTCTTATCCGCAGGGATTTTGTCACCTGAATCTTTCAATTGCTTCTCTACTTGGAAGATCAATGAATCGGCTTGGTTCACCACATCCGCTTGCTCCTTGGCCACTTTGTCCGACTCGGCATTCATCTCAGCTTCTTTCTTCATGCGCTCAATTTCTTCTTTGCTCAATCCTGAAGATGCTTCGATTCGGATGCTTTGAGTCTTATTGGTAGCCTTATCCAATGCACTCACATTGATGATACCGTTGGCATCGATGTCAAAAATAACTTCGATTTGTGGCACACCTCTTTGCGCTGGAGGAAGGTCTGACAAGTGGAACTTACCAATGGTTCTGTTGTCTTTGGCCATGGCGCGCTCTCCTTGCAATACATGGATTTCCACGCTGGGTTGGTTGTCTACAGCTGTAGAGAACACCTCAGATTTCTTAGTAGGAATCGTTGTATTGGCGTCGATCAACTTGGTGAACACACCTCCCATGGTTTCGATACCCAAAGAAAGTGGCGTCACATCCAACAACAATACATCTTTCACTTCTCCTGTCAACACACCACCTTGAATAGCAGCTCCGATGGCAACAACCTCATCTGGATTAACTCCTTTTGACGGATCCTTGCCAAAGAATTTCTTCACTGCCTCCTGGATCGCGGGGATACGCGTTGAACCACCTACTAAAATAATTTCGTTGATATCCGTCACACGCAAACCTGCAGCCTTCAATGCCGACTCACAAGGAGCGATGGTGCGCTGAATCAAACTATCCGCCAATTGCTCAAACTTAGCGCGGGTCAATGTTTTCACCAAATGCTTGGGAACACCGTCCACAGGCATGATGTAAGGCAAGTTGATTTCAGTACTTGTACCGGAAGACAACTCGATCTTGGCTTTCTCTGCACCTTCTTTCAAGCGTTGCAAAGCCATCGGATCTTTGGTCAAGTCAATGTTACCATTGTCATTCTTGAACTCTTGCACCAACCAATCAATGATTACTTGGTCAAAATCATCACCACCCAAGTGGGTATCACCATCCGTTGACAAAACTTCAAACACACCGTCACCCAATTCCAAGACAGAAACGTCATGGGTACCACCACCGCAGTCAAATACCACAATCTTCATGTCTTGCGACTTTTTGTCCAAGCCGTAAGCCAATGCAGCTGCTGTTGGTTCATTGATGATACGCTTTACCGTAAGACCCGCAATCTCTCCGGCCTCTTTGGTAGCTTGACGCTGTGCGTCGTTGAAGTAAGCAGGAACAGTTATTACCGCCTCCGAAACCTCATGACCCAAATAGTCCTCAGCTGTTTTCTTCATCTTCTGAAGAATCATCGCAGAGATCTCTTGTGGTGAATAGTTGCGGTCGTCGATTTTTACACGTGGTGTATTTCCTTCGCCTTTGATTACGGCGTAAGGAACACGAGACACCTC
>CAMCTV010000031.1 GCA_945878635.1 Chryseobacterium gleum
GTTGATGTTGTTTGTGGTGGACCGCCTTGTCAAAGTTTTAGTTTAGCAGGTAAGCGTAAAAAATTTGATAAAAAGGATGATTTGTTTGCTCACTACTTAAATGTAATTAGGATTCTTCGTCCAAAATATTTTGTAATGGAAAATGTAAAAGGAATTCTTACAAAAGAGGGTGGAAAAATAAAAGAAATGATTTTGCAAGAAATCAAATCAATAGTTGATTTAAAAGAATTTCACCAAATTATTTATTTTTTAGCAAAGCTTAAAAAAGCAGAAAAGGATAAGGCATTTACTTTAGATTGTTACAATTTGAGGATGCAGTTTGAATCGGCCAATGAAAAAGAATTGGAGAAATTGAGAGAAAATTATGTTCAGATTATTGAAAATAAATTTCGTGTACTAACACCTAAAATTGCCGATTATAAAACTAGTAAAACCGATGTTAATATTAATACTATTCGTCATGGCTTCAATTTATTAAAACGGAGTAAAGAACTAGCCTACGTGAGAAAGAAAGTGATTTTAGAAAAGGCTCATAGTGATTTGGATAATGATTTTTTTGCTGAAAAGTTTGATTCATTTTTGACTTCTATAGAATCGGATTCAATTATTGAGCAAATCCATCAAGCTTTTAATAATTTAAAGCCGGCAAAGGCATTTCAAAATGAAATAGCTGAAATAATTGTTGCTTTAGAAATTTATAATTATTCTTTCGAGGAGTGTATTCAAGGGCTTCAACCATTTGTTAAAGCATTAAAAGCAGAAACTGAATTTGAAGAGATATTGTCGCATATTAGATTATATAATATTGACCAACCATTTGTTGCTTTAGCTTCAAACTATGGGGTTCCGCAAAACAGAGAAAGAGTATTATTTATAGGCTGTCGTAAAGACCAAAAATTAGTTAAAGTAGTTCCACCAACAGTTAGCGAAAAAGAGAAAGTTACTGTTTTCGAAGCTTTATATGATTTGGATTTTGTTGGCAATGATGAAGAAAAATTCGATTATGAAAAAGTTGATTTAAAAGCAAAGTACAACGGTTCAACTCTAAAAATGCAATCGCTTTTAAAGAAAAGGACTATTGATGGAAAACCTGAAGAGAAAAAAGGCTTAACATATGCTGAATGGTCTAAAAAGGGAAGGTTAAACGGTCGATTTACCAATGCAAAAAATCCTTTTTACGTTAGAAATTTTGAAGAACTGGAAAACACATTGTCTCATATTGTTGCTCCATTGCACAATCATAAAACAAGCAAGCAAAATGATGATGTTATAAAAAGACTGGATGTGATTTTAAATACTGGCGATTACGATTTAGCAAAAAGAGAGTTAAAAAAAATCGGCTTGGATTCTGAAAAAAGGAATTACAATGTTTTGAAAGCCGATTCGCAAAGTCCAACTGTAATGACAATTGCTGACGACTATATTCATTTCTCTAATCCAAGAGCTTTAACTGTTCGTGAGATGGCACGTCTACAATCATTTGATGACTCTTTTGTGTTTCAAGGAAAGCGTTCGACTGGAGGAAATAAAAGAAAATTTGAAGTTCCGCAATTTACTCTAGTTGGAAATGCCGTCCCACCTTTAATGGCTAGAGCAGTTGCTTTGGAAATTCTAAAAAATATTGATTAAAGTCCGAAATAAGATAAAGGATTATTTCCAGTCAAATGAGGAATTGCTGCTCTAATATCTGTTCTTAGTGTTGTTCTTGAACCAGATTGGAAATTATTTGTAAAAATTTCTTTTAAAGATTTTGCAACATTTTGAACAGTTGGTTGACCCCAATAATTTCCGCCTGATAAATTTGTTACTCGCTTTACCGCAACACCATCGGGCTTATAAATAGTATTTTGATTTGAAGGAACTGTAACAAATGAATAAGTAAAGCTTTGAGCATTTTGGATATTGTAACCATTTCTGCCTATTGTGATGTTTCTACCTCGAAACCCGCCAGCAGAATAAATCATATCCCAAAGCATTGGAACTTGTGCGTTATCATTCCAATTTGTTTTGCATTGAATAATACCTATTTCAAATTGATGAAAGTCTCTTGCGGATAAATAATTTGAAAGGTCAATGTTAAACTTGTTTCTAATGATAGAAGGAATCTGAACTCCATTATTGTCAAGCACGTTCAACTGAGCAACATCAGTATTGTATTCAGGTAAATTTGGAAAAATTATTATGGTAATATCTGATTCTGTATTACAAGCAAAATTACCATAATTTACTGTGATTGCATCTTGTATGGACTTCGGCACTAAACTCATTTTTTTTATTGCAACAATTCTACTTCCAACACAACAAAGATTAATATACCAACAAACTAAAGATTCCCAAGCAGTTCCTCCTGCTGATAATTCACCTTGTCCCCGTCCGCCACCTCCAGTAGATTTAAAAATGTCAGATAAGTGGTCACCTAAATTTATAATTTGATTTTCACCGTAATTATTACCCAGTAGTCTATTGATTTCAGGTTGCCAAGTCTGCCAGCAATTTTGAAATGTATTTGTTTTGAAAATATTCTCAATAGCTAATTTTCTAAATTGGTCGGGTATCGTATCGTACATTATTTCACGTAATTTTTGTCAAATATCGTAAAATTTGTCGAAAGGTCTGTGCTGGGAGGAGACTTTAGCTCTTTTGGCTGCGAAGCGGTCGCCCTGTGGGAGGGGCTGCCAAATGTGCTAAAATGTGTTTTGGCTTTTTCTGTTTTCAGTCTGGTCGTTTGATGTCGTCACGGTCGTCTTTTAGGGTTGCTTGTAACGTTCCGCGCACAGGCGCATACCCTTTTCGGGTTGCGCTTGTGCGCTGTTAGCTGCTGGTTTACTTTTCAGATGAAGCGTGTCCGACTATATTCAAGGTGATTTTTGAAGCCCTTTGCATTCATTGAGGATTAGTTTCAAAATGTTGTTCAATCCATCTATGAGAAACGAATTCGCAAAAGTTCCCAATAACCCCACGTCTTGCACCGCGGGATGGGGAACGTAAATATTTTAATCTCAAATTTCTCTCTGGATGCATTTGAATGTATTGAATTGTATCCATAAAACAATCTTCCCAAAATTCCGGTAATGTCATTCTTGTAATGCAAATTTGCTTGATGGTTGGGAAGTTGTCAAGGATTGTCGGAATACTATTTACTGTAACATCAAAGTTTGCAATCTCATCATCTTTGAATTTGCATATTGCAGTCAAGTGATTTTGATTATTTATATCAGCCTCTACTGAAGATAGAATGTCGGTAATTGCAATTTTATTTTGTCGGCAAAAATTTATCCAAGCTACTCTGTTAGCTTTAAGTAAAGAAGGTTGTCCAAAAGTTGTTGGAAGAATACACCAAAATTCATTTCGTTGTGTTCTTCCGTAAAACCATTGAGCATTATTATTACCACATTCTAACCATTCGGGATTAAATGTCCCTATGAAAAGTGTTTTGGGGTTCCAATCAACATATTGCAATTGCAAATCATCAATAAATAAGTGGTTACATGGCATATTAGCAATTTAAAGTAGACTATTATGGAGGTATTAAAAGAAATCGCAGCAAAACTTTACAGCCAAACTATTTCTTGTAAAAATCAGTAGAAGCTCCAGTTTCGGGCATAACTCCATTTAATCGGTAGTAATTTCTTTCGCCTGTTGCCTGATTAATATCGTGGTAAAAAATAACTTGACTGTCATCAAAATAGGAGGAAAGTTTACCTCCATCTTTCGAAAAGGTTACTTTCCAACTATCAGGTCCAAATGCCCACTCACCTTGATGACTTGCAGAATATTTACCATACGCACTTTTCTCTCCATCACTTCCAATCCATGCCCACGAACCATCTTTGTTCATTTCAACATAGTCATTAATCTTGTTGCCTGATAAATCGCGTGAATAATATTTACCGCAAAAATTATCGGGCAAATTACCTCCACAACTTGTTAGAATTAAGGAAGCAAAAATTACTGCTCCAAAGATTGTCATTAACTTTTTCATTTTGTTTGATTTTAATTTTGCGCCTACTCTAATCGGTTTTCGGCTTCCCCGTTTTTTGTCGCTGTATCGTTAAGGTGTGCGTTAAACTTGCAGCTAACATAATAATACACGCACCTTGTTTAACGCAAGTATAACTCCAAATTACTCAAATTCAAATGAAAAGCGTTGCGCTATTTAAATACCGCATCGCGTGTAATCATTAGCGCTATCGCAAAACTTGCTCAGTCAATGCTCCCTCTTTGAACCATAAAAAGACCAAAAAAAAAGCACATCATTTCCGATGCGCTTTCATTTTTTGTGGACCCGGCGGGGGTCGAACCCGCGTCCAAACAGGGAACGACTGAGGTTTCTACATGCTTATTCTCCTATTAATTTTCGTGAAGTACATGGCAAAAGACAACCTTGACACTCCCTTATCGAATGAGTTTTAGCCGCTGTCTATTCGCATCAACTTTGGCGATTTCCCTTTGATGAAGCCCCAGTGCTAACTGCCGGGAACGAGGCCGTTAGCGGGACATGCCTGTCTTATCAAACCTTGATAAGATTAAGCGTAATCACTACCAGTGATTAGGCTGCAAGCGCGTAAGAATTGTTGTCATTTCTGACGGATGATTTGAGATTAAAGAGCTATCCCACCAAATGCTCTGCATGCTTGCTCCGAAATTCTTCCTACTGTCAAATCCAGAAATCGGGCCCATAAATAAAGAACTTCTACAAAGTTAGGCATTCTTTGTCACCGCTTGGTTATACATTATCTTATTTTAGCAGTATGTCAACAATCAAAGTGGTCAAAGTTATCGGTGGTTTGGGCAATCAAATGTTCCAATTATGCTTCTATGAGTGGCTGCGCAGATCTTTCCCGCAGTATAAATCTTTCATCGATTTACAGTCTTTTGAAAACTACGCCCTGCACAACGGCTATTTGATGAATGCCATTTTCGGCTATGAAGCAAACCTAGCAGACCAGAAAGTCCTCAGAAAGATGGGCGAGTACCAAAAGGGTTTTGTTTATCGAGTGAAAAGACGAATGGGTATAAAAAACAACTTGATTTGGGAAGAAACAGAGAATCAACGTTTTCAATTTCATCCCATTCAAATTGTCAGTGACCAAGATCAATACTTTGATGGCTATTGGCAAGCATACCATTATCCTGACCTTTTCGATAACATCAAACTGTCGTTCCGTTTTCCAGATTTGACAGATCAAGAAAACCTGAAAGTGGTAAAAGAAATAAACGATGCTGCGGCATCTGTCTCTGTCCATGTGCGCCGTGGTGATTATGTCAACCATCCCAAGTATAAGGACATCTGCACTGCGGAGTATTATCAAAAGGCCATTCAATGTTTGAGCGATCAATATGGAGAACTAAAGTGTTTTGTTTTTTCCAATGATATTCCTTGGTGTCAAGAAAATCTTAACCTTCCCAATGCCATTTACGTAGATCATAATTTCGGAGCGAACTCCTACAAGGACATGCAACTCATGGGTTATTGTCAACACCACATTATCGCCAATTCTAGTTTCAGCTGGTGGGGCGCCTACTTGTCAGAAAAGAATGGGATAACAATCGCTCCAAAAAAGTGGAAAAACAACATGGAAGGCACCAGAGATTTGATTCCTGCCCATTGGATTCAGCTCTGAGTGACTTTGGTTACTGCAATGGATAGGTTAGCTTAACGACCTTTGCAGAAAATTGAATGTTATGACAACAAAAGAAGCCCTTAGCCAGTCAGATGTGAAAATCATTGATGTGCGCAATGCCATCAATGGTGGTGTATGGATGAATGTACAGTTTGAACTTTCTCAATTACAAAGCATATGAGTTTTTTAAGAAAATTATTTGGAATAGGCCCCAAGGTGGACCATCGCCAATGGATCAAAGAGGGTGGAGTAGTGATTGATGTGCGCTCAGTTGCTGAGTTCAAACCAGGTCATGCCAAAGGATCCGTAAACATACCTCTAGACCGAATTGGTGAGGTGGAAAAGAAGTACAAGAAGGATCAGAAGATCATCTTGTGTTGTCGATCAGGCATGCGTGCAGGAAATGCGAAATCACAATTGAAATCACAAGGTTTTCAGCATTTGGTATATGTGGGAGCCTGGCAAAATGTTTAATTAAAATACAAAAAGAAGATGAGCAATTTTCAAGAAATCATACATTCCGGAAAACCTGTTTTGGTGGATTTTTTTGCCACATGGTGCGGCCCGTGTCAGCACCAAGGTCCTATTTTACAAGAGGTGGCGTCTGAATTGGGAGATACCGTTCATATTATCAAAATTGATGTAGATAAAAATCCAAGTGCGGCCCAAGCATACGGAGTCCGAAGTGTTCCAACCTTACTGATTTTTAAATCAGGCGAAGTGGTCTGGAAACAAGCTGGGGTTCAGCAGAAAGATGATTTGGTTAGGCTTTTGAATAGTTTCATGTGATCGATCGCTGAAACAGTAATTGAAAAAGGGGCCTAAGCCCCTTTTCGTTTCTAAATCAAATCGTTTGAAAGTAGATTGAATTTTATTCCGACGAGTTATCAAAGAACTCAGAACAAAACTACTTTGTGCTGTTCCATCTCCTTCTTGTCTTTATTCATCAATTGAACCAAGTACATGCCTTTGGTTAAGTTGGGTACTTCAGCATAGGTATGTCCATTGCTGTCAATGGTTTGAACAAGTTTTCCTGAAACATCGTAAACTTGGATGGAGGCCGCCGATGAAGGAAGGTGAGAAAGCTGTATGATGTTGTTGTAAATAACAACGGAAATTTTTTCGTTATCGCCATTTCCTTCAACTGTCGTAGGAAGTTCAGACCATTCATAAACACGGATGAAATCAACTTCCATCACAGCAGGGAAAACGGTTGTGTTGTCCGGAGATCCTGGCCAATTACCGCCTACAGCAACATTTAAAATGAAAAAGAAAGGTTCGTGAAACTCACTGTATTGCGCAGCACCGATGTTGCGTGTATAGTAAAGAATCCCATCCAAATACCAACGCAATTGATCAGCGTCCCATTCTATGGCATAGTTATGATACTGGGCTGGATCTGTTGAAATGCTTCCTCCTTGGTATTGGTGCCCATTGTTATCCCAGTGAATGGTGCCATGCACCTGCATCTCATTATTCACATGTTCCAAAATATCAATCTCGCCACATTCAGGCCAACCAACGGCATCTATATTGCTCCCCAACATCCAGAAAGCAGGCCACAAACCTTGTCCCATAGGTACTTTGATTCGTGCTTCAATTCTGCCGTATTGTACGTCATACTTTCCCTTGGTTTGAACTCGTGCAGAGGTGTATTCAGCACTGCCAAAGTTTTCTTGTTTGGCAATGATGGATGCTTTACCATCGGCAACGATTAAATTACTTTCACCACTTCTGTAGTATTGCAATTCATTGTTTCCCCAACCAGCGTTGCCGAAACCAATTTCATAATTCCAAACTTCTTCATTCAATGTTGTTCCACTGAACTCCTCAGACCAAACCAAGTTCCAGGACATTTGCGCCTGGAAAGTGGTGTTGGTTACAATAAATAGTAAGGTAATTATTCCTTGATAAATGCGCTGTTCCATGTGCGTTGTTCTTTTTGTAAAATGATATGATAAAGACCAACAGCCAATGCTTGAATGTCCACTGTATTGCTAAAATTAATTCCACTTTTCACCAATTGTCCTTGCGCATTGTAAATGGTCATGGTAGAACCATTCAAAACAGATGGCAATTGCAATGATTGATGGGCAGGGTTGGGATAAACTTCAAATGTTGTTGATTCCATTTCATCAACTCCAACCACACATGGCGAACAACTTTCCCAACAAACCGATGGAACAAAAGTGTCAGCTGTTACTGTAACAACACGGTGAAAATTTCCACCCAAGCTCATCGTGCACACATCATCTGTCAATACTTCATTGTCTTGACCCTCATTGATCGTAAAGAAATAATCATAAAGACCAGCTTCTAATTGCAAGTCAATGCCGTAGGTATTATTGACAAAAAGAGGTTGTAATGTATCACAACTCATGCAGAAGCCATTGAAATTTCCAACAATCTCAACACGATCTGCACTCAACCCACCCAAGTCAACCTCGAAATGCACAGTGTAGGTAATTGGAGGCATACAATTAGAGCATGTACCCCAACATACGGTATCCATAATGGTGTTGGCGGTTAGGTTTAAAACACGATTGGTGTAGGGATCGACAGTTATTACACAAGGCAAGGTTGGATCCAATTCTTCTTGCGTTCCCCAAGCATCAGCTGAAAACTTGAACTCATGCGCTCCTGCAGGAATAGCAATGGTTGTTTCCCACACATTATCTCCGTTGGTATCGGACATTGGATTGCAACTTCCACACCATCCATTGAAAGAACCATTGACCTCTGGTGTCGTAAATCCAACAACATTATTCATGTCCACCACAAATGTTACGTTGTAAATTTCTGGTGCTACTTCGCAAGACTCACAAAAGCCCCAGCATACAACAGGCAAAACCATATCAGTGTTTCCAACAGTCAGCGTGCGGTTCGTAAATCCAAAATTGGTTACGGTACATGCACTTCCGGGAATCAAACTTTCAGAAATGGCCCATGCATCTGCGGCATACTTAAATTCATATGTGCCAGGGGCCAAAGCGATTGTCGCTTCCCAGATATTGTCACCATTGGTATCCGTCATGGGATTGCAATTGCCGCACCATGCATTGAAGACTCCATTGACTTCAGGGGTTGCAAATCCTGTTTGTTGACTCATGTCTACTTGGAATGTAACGTTGTAGGCTCCGCCTGCTTCACAAGCTGAGCATCTGCCATAAACATCACTGCTTGTTGTTCCTGAGATCATCGTACGGTTAGCATAATTGGCGCCGTCTGTGATCGGAGCACATGTACCTCCCGCCAATACATCATCCACCAAATTCTCCTGGGCTGCCCAGTTGTCCACCATGTATTTGTATTCAACAGTGCCAGAGGGCAATGCAACAACGATATCATAAATGCCATCTGTATTATTGTCTGACATCGTGTTGTAAGTTTCTGCACCGCACCATCCGCACCATGGGCCTGTTACATGCACGGTACTAAATGTACCTGCGCAAGTCATGTCAACTTGGAATGCGGTGGCATACAAACATGAGCCATCGTCCATGGTGGCACCAGCATTGTAGTTGACAGCAGTATTGTCCATGCAGCCGGATGTGCTGTATTGACAAGATCCATCATCATTGGTTGCAGAAGCATTATAATTACTAGCCATTGGATCCGTACATCCAAAAATGTCGTATTGACAGCTACCATCGTCCATGGTGGCAGAAGCGTTGTAATTGTTTGCAGATGGATCAGTACATCCCATCACTGGAGCATTGGCGCAGTTGGAACAACTTCCATAACAAACTATGGCAAGAGTTGTTGTACCTTCTACAATTAGCAGGCGATTGGTAAAGGCGCCGTCTGTTACTGTGCAAGGGTCCCCGGCAGTCAATTGCTCTGAACCAGTCCAGTTGTCGAATGCGTATTTGTATTCATAACTTCCCGCTTGCAATGGAATGGTAACCTCCCAAACACCGTCGGCGTTGGCATCACTCATGGCGGTGCAATTGCCGCACCATCCATTGAAAGTTCCATTGAGTTCAGCAGTAGTGAAGCCTGTCACCTCGTTCATGTTGACTTGAAAAGTAATGTCATAATAGGGAGATACATTTGCACAAGCTTCACATGCTCCCCAGCATACTGTTGGTTGAGTTTGTGCATTGCTACCAACGGTGATGGTTCTATTGGTATATCCGAAATTGGTTGTAGTACAAACAGAACCCTGCATCAAATTTTCCTGAATGGCCCAGTTGTCAGCAGCAAATTTGTACTCGTAGTCACCTGCAGCCAAGTTGATAGTTACTTCCCAAATATCATCTCCGTTTGAATCGGTCATAGGAGTGGTGGCTGGTGCCCATCCATTGAAACTACTTGCCAATTGAACTTGCGTATAAGCTTGAGTTACATTGCTCATGTCCACACTAAAAGTAACAGGTGTTACTGTTGTGCAAGAGGCACAAGCCCCCCAACAAACAACGGGCAGCGTTTGCGCTGCTGAACCTACTATCAAAGATCGATTGGTGTAACCAAAGTTGGTCACGGTGCAAGCACTTCCAGGTGAAAGGTTTTCTTGTTGATTCCAACCGTCAGCGGTGAACTTGTATTCATAGTTTCCTGGAGCAAGATCAATGGTTATTTCCCATACATTGTCTCCGTTGACATCTGTCATGGCCGCACAACCCCCGCACCAGTTATTGAAGGTTCCGTTCACATTGGCCACTGAAAATCCAATGACGTTATTCATATCCACCTGGAACGTGATGGGGTAGGTTTGTGCAATCAGGAAGTTGCAAACAATAACAAAAAACAAAGTCGATAGTTTTTTCATTTTCAGAAATTTGATTTAGCTTAGCCACGAATATACACTAATTGTAATTAATACAAAAAGTAATGGCCTTAAGAAATTCACTTGACCTTTCCAAAACAAGCGTAGAGAAGGATGATATTTATTCGATTCCCATTGATGCGTTCTTCAAATCTGCCTTCTCCGTGGATTGTGTCATTTTTGGCTATCATGAAAAAGAACTAAAAGTATTGTTGATCCAACGTGGCACTGATCCCTTTGAGGACTATTGGGCATTGCCAGGTGATTTGGTTTATCCCTATGAAGACTTGGATGCAGCTGCAGCTCGTGTGCTGAACGATTTGACGACTTTGCATGAAATTCCAATGCGTCAAGTTCATGCTTTCGGTAAAGTTGATCGCCACCCATTGGGTCGTGTTATTACAGTGGCTTATTTGGCCTTGGTAGAGGTGCAAGACATTGCGCCTTTGGCTTCCAATTGGGCCAAAGATGCCAAGTGGCACAGCATCAAGCGTATTCCCAAATTGGCTTTTGATCACAAACAAATTTTGCAGGATTGCCACAAAGCGTTGAAGGAAATCATTGTCTCGGAACCCATTTGGACAACTGTACTTCCTAAGAAATTTACCCTAACACAATTTCAAGAGATGTTTGAAACCATCCTTCAGCGTGAATTTGACAAAGGCAATTTTAGAAAGAAGATTAACGGTGTTAAATTCCTCAAGCAATTGGATGAAGCGCAAACCAATGTGCGTCACCGTCCATCCGCCTTGTACAAATTTGATCCCAAGGTTTTTAAAACATACAAAGAGAAGGGCTTTGTGTTTGAGTTTTGAAACATAACAAATAAAAAAAGGGAGTGAATTTCACTCCCTTTTTTTATTGAATAGGAAAATTATTTTCTCACCATCCACTGAGCCGTAACATGTGTCTGAGCTCCGCGTAAAACAACAGTGTAAATGCCCTCTGATAATTTGTCTGCGTGTAGGATATATTGATTTTGCCCTTCAGCAATATTGTCATTCAATACCAATTGGCCTTGCGCATTGAAAACCTGAATGTTTTGGTTGATTCCGTTCCAACGGATGATGGACTGCGCTGATGAAGGGTTAGGCATAAGGCTAATAACGCTGTTATTCAATTCTTCAACAGCTGTAACGCAAGCTTCACAACTTCCCCAACAAACGGCATTTAATACAACATTGTCCGTTACATCAATCAAACGATTGGTGAATCCGTTCTCAGTAAATGTACAAGTTGCATCTGGTGTAAACTCTTCCTGACCAGACCAATTGTCATAAGAAAATTTGTATTGGTGACTACCAGCCGCCAATGGAATGGTGATGCTCCAAACGTTGTCTCCATCAGCATCACTTAATGCAGCGCAGTTGCCGCACCAGTTGTTGAACCCACCATTGATTTCAGGAGTGGTGAAGGCAAATCCTGCTTGCGACATGTCAACATTGAAAGTTACGTTGTAAGGTCCTGAGCTTTGCCCGCAAGCTTCACAGCTTCCCCAACATACAGTGTCAATGGTTACATCTTCATTGGCGCTGATAATACGATTGGTAAAGGTGCCGTCTGTAAAGGTGCATGAGGAGCCAGCAACCAAAGCTTCTTGTCCTGTCCAATTGTCAAAGGAATATTTGTATTGGTAATCTCCTGCTGGTAAGGTTATCGTGGTGGTCCAAACATTGTCTCCGTCTGCATCCGTCATTGGATTGCAACTACCACACCATCCATTGAAAGTTCCGTTTACCTCTGGAGTGGTGAAACCAGTTTGACCATTCATATCCAATTGAAAGGTAATATCTACAATGTTGGGCGCACTGCCACAATCTGAGCAAGCTCCCCAACAAACCACTGGTAAATCAGCATCACCCGATACGACCAACGTGCGGTTGGTAAATCCAAAATTGGTCACTGTGCAAGGAGATCCAGCAAGCAAGGTCTCTTGGGTTCCCCAGTTGTCTGCAGAAAATTTATATTCGTAAGTGCCTGCTGTCAGAGGAATGGTTAATGTCCAAATGCCATCACCCTCAGGGTCAGTCATTGGAGCGCATGCTCCGCACCAATTGTTGAAAGCTCCATTGACCTCAGGTGTTGTGAAACCTGATTGTTGATTCATATCCACATTGAACGTGACATTGTAGGTTTGTGACCACACGGAAAGGGTCAATAAAATAGCAGCAAATAGTGTAATTGTTTTTTTCATAAACAGCGCTTTTGATTTTTGCTAATTTAGAGTAATTGTCACTTTTACAAAAAGTATTTTTTTAGTTTTCGAAATTTCTTTGTTTATTAGCGACATGCCATTGACCAAGACATTGTTTCATTTGTTGATTTTTGTACTGAGCACCCTCTGCTTGGAGGTGTACGCTCAACCCGCTCATGTGGAGGTGAAGACCAATGAGCAAGGCCATTTCAGAATGTATGTTGATGGTCAACCTTTTTATGTTAAAGGGGCTGGTGGGACTGCACATTGGGAGGAGGTAGTTGCTGCTGGAGGAAATGCTGTTCGTACCTGGAGTACAGATAATGCCAAGGAGTATTTGGACAAAGCGCAGTCGCTGGGTTTGAAAGTGATGATGGGGATGTGGATGCAGCATGAGCGCCATGGTTTTGATTATGACAATGAGGTCAAGGTCAAAGCCCAGTTGGAGTCCTTCAGAAAGGTTGTCTTAGAAATCAAAGATCATCCCGCACTATTGTTGTGGGGTGTTGGAAATGAAGTTGACTTATTTTACAAGAATATCAAGGTGTGGAAAGCTGTGGAAGATGTTGCCAAAATGATTCATGAATTGGATCCACACCATCCCACTTGCACGGTTACGGCTGGATTGGATCCTGAAGAGGTGAAGTTGATTAAAAGAGATGCTCCATCTATTGATATTTACGGGATTAATACATACGGTGATTTGGCCGGTGTCCGCAAGAACTTAAAAAGCTATGGATGGACCGGGCCATATCTTATTACGGAATGGGGACCAAACGGCCACTGGGAAGTTGCCAAGACATCATGGAATGTTCCGCTTGAGCAAACCAGTGAGGAAAAACGACAATCCTACGAGAGTCGTTACAAGAATGAAATATTGGGAGATCCGCAACAGTGTATGGGCTCATTTGTTTTTTTGTGGGGGCAGAAACAAGAAACCACCAGCACATGGTATGGTGTCTTTTCTATTGATGGCAGAAAGTCTCCAGCTGTTGATGTATTGCACGAGCAGTGGTCAGGCACAAAACCCAGTAATCTAGCACCTGTGCTTAAATCGCTAAGACTTCAAGACCAATCGTCCACTCCCTACGCCATGGTTTTCGCAGGGGAAAGAGGGGAAGCCTTCTTGGATTGGATGGACCCAGAGAACGACAATTGTCAAGTAATCTGGCGATGGGTACCAGAAAGCCAAGACATCAAGGCGGGTGGTGATGCGGAAGCAGCACCATTGGCCGTAACTGGGGTTTGGAAGTCGCGCAAACATTTTATGGCCAGTTTCAGAGCACCCATGACTGCCGGAGCTTACAGGATTTTTGTTGAAGTTTGGGACAACCACAATCATTATGCATATGCCAATCTTCCCGTTTTGGTAAGAGAGAGACCCAGCGATATGAAACCTGCACATTGGTTGGACATTAAACAATATTCAGATGACAATTGGAAGAATGACTAATAGGGTGGCACGCTGGACTTTGTTGTTGTTACTGGGGTTGTATTCCAGTACAATTTGGTCGCAAGCCGATTCCACTCAAGATTACTCTGGGTTAATGCCCAAGTCTGAACCTAAGGCCTTCAAAGGCCTTCAGGTTAATGGCTTCTATCGATTTTTTGCTACCTACAGCCGTTACCCTCAACCCTATCCATTGAGCAATGCTGTCGGGAACGTTACATTGCCCGCCAATTTCTTTATCGGGGATGATGCGCAATTGCCCAATTTATTGTTGAATATTTCAGGCAATTTGCGCGATGGTTCCTCATGGGGAATGGACATCAGAATGTTCCAATTTTTAAATGGCAATCAAGCGCCATTTTATGGCCGTCAGGTTCCAGACTCTTTGCGTCCCGATATCCAATACCCCCTTCAGAGTGGTGCATTGGGCGGGAATCTCGGGACAATGCTAGGCATGACATTGTACGGCAGTTTCAAAACAAAGTGGGGTAGTTGGAACACGCGCATTGGCGGTATCCAATGGGTAGCAATATCTGATTTAACCATGTCTTCTTTTCGCGGCTACAACCGCTTCATGTTATTTGAAAGAAATCCATGGGATCCCATTGGAAAAGACATCGTGCATCGATATGATCAATATTTCCAACAAGGTTCCATTGACCAAGACAACCGTTGGGGCAATCGTGCTTTTCAGGGAGTGGTGATTGATGGTCAATTGCCCAAAGGTTTTCAAACCATGATCATGGTGGGTAAGACAGAGATGAATGGCGGTTTTAGTCGAACACCTAATTTCTCCTACGGCGGGAAATTGAAGAAGGATTTCACTTGGGGTTTTCTTGCTGTGAATACCATCAACGCCGTGAACTATACGGACAGCTTGGCCCAAACAGCTTTTGGAAGCAATGTAATCACCCAAGAGTTTTTGTGGAAGAAAAATGGACACATGCTAAAGGGTGAGTGGGGTGCAGGTAGGTACTATTCGCCTCGTCATGACCGTGGATTTGGAGAGTTGGCTCAATTCAAATATTCCACGCCTCAGTGGGTTAAGGGTTTGTCTTTTGAAGCAACGTATTACCGAGTGAGTCCCAAAGTGGTGAACAATGCTGCGTTGTATTGGAATACAGCAACAGTGGAATACAGCGTTAACGATATTCCTGCAGGGAGCATAGGTAGTTCAGGTGTTTTACAACCCATAGGTTCTTCATTGACCAGGCTGGGGCAGTTTACCAACAATAGACAAGGTGCTAATCTGAATTTCCAATATGAGATTCCGCACTGGCGTTTCTCAGGTGGTGTTGGCGCTTCAAAAGAATTGGAGCGAACCAGCAACCTATTGACCGTTGGTCATCCGGTGAACCAATTGGTTCGTTCACGTTTATGGCGTTGGAATTTTCCTGCCAATGTTGGTCCATACAACCGTTACTCAGACATTTATAGAGATACTTACCAAAGTGTGACTTTGTCCAATGATTCTTCTGGTATTGTTATTTATGACAAGTATTTTAACAATGCGGAATTGCAAACCAAATTCAGTCATTATCTTTTTGAGAGAGAGTTTTATGCCTTTGCTCTGATGCAAGTGGGAACCATTTCCAAATCATTGTCTCCAATACCAGTGATGAATGAGGATGCATACATTCGTCAATACAGTTCAGAAGTAGAATGTTATTGGAGATTGAACACTAGGATGTTGTTGAATGTTTATCTTGGGTACGAAAGAACTTTGGGAAATTACAATACGGATATCAATGAAGATACCCGCCGTCCAATGAATCAATACGGAAAGAGTGTAGGATTGGGTACTGATATTGACTTGGGTCGCAATGCAAGATTGTATTTGCGCAGACGTTGGTTTTCTTTTGTAGATACCAGTTTCCCCTTGGATGATTTGCAAGGGAATGAATGGCAGGTTGAATTAAAAGCATTTTTTTAATATGAAGCATTTTTTGATTTTTGTTTTTTGTTGCGCTGGATTTACCCAGCTTTGGGCACAGCCCAACACCCCCAAGAAGGTTACTTTCTTTGGAGCGGCGCGTGCTCAGTTTTACAGTGATTCCTACGCTCCTTCCATCGCGGATACTGTAACCGCAGCTAAGTTGAACAGCGGAAATGTTTTGGCTGACTTGGGCATGAAGGTTCAAGCCAATAAGCAAATGGAAATTTTAGCACAGGTTCGTGTACGCAATGATTACGGTGGATTTTGGGGGTCAGGTGTTAGTTTCGATGTCCGTCAATTGTATGTTCGTGGTCTTGTTGCCAACCGCGTTCGGTATCATTTGGGGGATTTCAATTACAAAATGTCCCCATACACCTTTTGGAACAATGATCAAGAATTGTTGTCTTTTGCTACTACTGGATTGCAACAGCAGTGGGGTGTTTTGAATTATGATCATTTTTACAATAACGATCACTCATGGCGTCAACAAGGTGCTGCTGCTGATGTTACATTTTTATTCTCTAAATGGTTGGAGTCGTTGTCATTGAAGACAATGACCTCTCGCATAAGATCTACCGATTTTGCCAATACACCAGATCGTTTGTTCTCCGGTGCAACAGCCGATTTTAAGGTGAACAAGCTATGGAGTGCAGATGTTTTGTACACCAATACCTATGATTTAAAGGGTACTTCGAACAATACTACTTTGATGCGCATTCCTGTGGTAACAAGTTCTGTTCAGTACCAGAATGTATTTGGAAATTCTAAATTGTCTTTGAAGGCAGAGAAAGGCTGGTCACACCTGTATCACGATAATCCAGGGGTATTGGAACACAAGAAAGGACAATTTGTTCATGTCAACGGTATCTGGTCAATGGAAAACAAAGGCTTGACCATGGATGTATCTTGGAACCGGGTGGATGCCAATTTTAGAAGCCCTGGAGCGCAAACCAAACGTCTGAATTTTGGAGGCGTTCCTTCAGCATTTGAACGGGTGGGTAATGATCAGGTTTTACGTGGACTCAACAGTTTGGATTTGATGCGCGAAAGCAGTTTGTACAATATGCAGTTGCAAACAACCCTAATGGATTACCGCATGGAGTATGATAATATCACTCCCTACGGAGCTGCTACTCCCAACCGACAAGGTGTTGATGTGAAATTGAATTATAAAAAGGAGAATAGCCCCTTTGATGTATCCTTGATTTATTACCAAGGTCAAGAGACCCGTGGAGAAGGAACACAAGTGGCCCGATCCTTTCAGCGCCAGTCATTGCGTGTAGGTTATGAATCAGCACATGATGAAAAATCAGATGATTCTTATGTGAGCATCCAAGTGCAATACCGCAATGACAATACACGACGTGATCTCCCGGAGATATTGCCTCAGGTAGATTGGAACAATCAAGTGTTATCTTCTTCTTTGGACTTGCACTGGAACAAAAGATGGGTTACCAATTTGGGTTGGCAGTCTGTTCAGTTTAAAGGTGGTGAAGTTCAGTCAGTCAGAGATTTCAACGGTGAAATCATCAACTTTAGACCGTATGTTCAAGACGGAAGCGAACAAATGTTGAACCTGGGAATGACGTATCATTTTTCTAAACAGTCATTTTTGAGTGCGCAGTGGAATAGTTTTCATCGTCAGGATGAATTGGTTTCTGCCACAGATTATAGATGGAAACAATGGACTTTGTTGTACGTAATGAATTTTTAAGCCATGAAAAAACTTTGGATATTGTTGTTGTGCTTTCCTTTTTGGAATGCTTGTAAAGTGGACCCCGATTTTGATGGTCCAGATTTGAATGATTTGTATGGGCCATTTGCCTTGACAGAAGGTTTGTCATCATCCCGAGATTCAGTAGATTTTGGGGCAGGTGAAAGTGTCTTGTTTGCAGCAGGATTCTCCAAGCGTGTGGACTGGACCATTGGTATCAAAGGATTAACCTCTGGTGCGCGCAAGGAACAAAAAGAATTTGGTTCGTTGGTTGCTTTTGATTGGAAAGGTGAAACAACTTTCTTTCCCATGTTCAGATCGGAATGGTGTGCTGTTGAATTGACAGTAGAAAATCAACCCGATACTTTACGGGATACTGTTTTTATTGTTGCACCAAAAGTCAACAATGGTTTTTTGTTATCTGATTTTGAAATGGGCTTGAATCCGTCATGGCAAAGCTTTGTGCAGTCAGGTCAAAACATGAATTTTGGTTTGTTGAATTCTGGTGATATCCCTCAGGGTCAGCGTGCCTACAGCATGGGTGGTACAGTCACATGGGATTGGTTGATTGGCATGATTGATATACCTGCTTCTGCCTATGGATTGACTTATTACCCGTTGTCTTCCAATGCAAACAATGTGTACTTCAATATGTTGATGAAAAAACCAGCGGAATATGACAACGGTGTGTTGCTATTGCGTTTTATGGAAGATGACAACGAAGATGGCTCATTCACCGCTGGTTCTGAGGATATGTATGCCATAGAGATTAAGGGCGGACCTGATGGATGGCGTTTGGTTTCATTGAAATACAACGATATCAAATCATTGGTCAATGGAGTAGAGAGTGCCCCTGACGGAAATGCTATCCATGAGCCCAATAAATTGTTTCAGGTGTCCATGCTATTCTTGGCCAATCCGGCAAGCGGATACTCGGAAACAGCCATTGATTATGTGGTGTTCACTGAAGGCAGCCCATTAGCACCATGAGAATTGCATTTTACATATTAGCTGCGTTGACCTGGGTGTCATGTGTTCAAGTGAAGCCCATTGGTTTGTATGAAGAAATGAACGCCGATGAGCAGACCATTTTTGAGGGCTTTTATGCCACCGAAGTGTGGAGTGAGCAAATGAATGGAGATGTTTGGTTCACACAAAGTCCGCAATGCATAACGGTGAAGAATGACGAGGTAAGCTCCAATCATTTTTTGCATTTGCAATGGAACAAACAAGCGGGAGATTGTCCTTGGATGGGATTGGGCATAGGTTGGGACAATTGGTCGGGCAAGGATTTGACAGGTTTGGAAAATCATGCTGCTTTGCAGTTGGATGTAAAAAGTTTCTCTGGAGATTTGAAAGTCGGATTGCCAGGCGCATTGGGTTTGGAAGATTTTTCAGGCAATCAATCTTGGGTGGGTCTTTATCCGCAGTTTGTCCAAGGGAATGTCATTGATGCCCAATGGCGTAAAATGGTGATTCCGTTGAGTTTGATATTAAAGCAGAATCCCGGACTTGACATTTCTGCCATCAAACAAATGATTTTCACTTTGGAGTCTGAAGGAAATATAGGTATTGATAATATCAAGTGGATAAGGTATGAACAACAATAAGTCATTTATTCTTGCGCTTTTATTACAGCTATTGGTCTGTTTAAGTTGGAGTCAATCCAACGGTGCTTTGTGGTCCAATCAGACATGGAAAGATTCCGTAGAGATGTGGTTGTCTCAAATGACAATTGAGGAGAAAGTAGGGCAGATGACACAAATCAATTTGGATGTGGTTTGTGAGGGAGAAATTTTCAAATTGGTTGAGCCACACCGCATTGAACCGAACAAATTGCGCAAGGCGATTGTGGATTGGCATGTGGGTTCTGTTTTGAATTGTGGTGGTCATGCTTATACCCGCGATAATTGGCACCAGTTGATTGGTGCTATTCAACAAGAGGTTCAGTCTCAGTCAAGATTAAAGATTCCTGTTCTTTATGGTATTGACGCTATTCATGGAGCCAACTACGTTTTGGGTTCAACGTTGCTTCCTCAGCAATTGGGACAGGCTGCCTCATTCGATCCCAGTTTAGTGCGGTACGCAGCTGGTATTACAGCCTATGAAACCCGGGCAGCTGGAATGCCTTGGAATTTTTCCCCTGTTTTAGACGTAGGACGGAATCCTTTGTGGTCAAGGTTCTTTGAAACTTATGGTGAGGACCCCTATGTGTGCAGCACCATGGGGAGAGCGGCGGTTGAGGGGTATCAAGGCGTTTATGGAAAGGTTGGTATCGATGATGAACATGTTGCGGCTTGCATGAAGCACTTCTTGGGATATAGCGGAGCAAGAACAGGAAAAGACCGCACACCATCTATCTTGTCTGATATTGAGCTTAGAGAAATTTACAGACCTTCATTTCAAGCGGCCATTGATGCAGGAGCCGTTTCTGTAATGATCAACAGTGGGGAGATCAATGGAATTCCTGTGCACGCCAATCCCAAAATTTTGGTAGAATTGCTTCGGAATGAAATGGGGTTCAAAGGAATGGCCGTTACGGATTGGGAGGATATCATCAAGTTGGAAAAGAATCACCGTGTTGCGCATGACTTGAAGGAAGCTGTTTACCTAGCGGTTGTTGCAGGTGTTGACATGTGTATGGTTCCCAATGATTTTGAGTTTACGCGTTTGTTGATTGAATTGGTGAAAGAAGGAAAAATATCTCAGGACAGAATCGACCAAAGCGTCAGGCGTATTTTGTACATGAAATACCAATTGGGCATCATGAAACATCCTATGGGTAAATTGGACTATCCGAATTTTGGTTGTGATGCATTTGTAAAAACAGCATTGAAAACGGCGTTGTCTTCTATTACACTTTTAAAAAACAATAACAATTTGTTTCCGTTAGAATCTGGAAAAAAAATGTATGTTGGAGGTCCCGCGGCTTCGAGTTTGGTCATGCTTAACGGAGCTTGGTCCAGAACATGGCAAGGCGTCGATGGGCAGTGGGATGACAATAGCAAGAATACCATCCTTGAAGCCATCCAAGCTTGGAATGGAAGTCAGACATTTACAGATGCAAGCTGGGAGTCGGGATATAATCCAAAGTCGTTAAACAAGAAGGCTATCAAGAAGTCGGATGTGATTTTTCTTTGTCTTGGTGAAATGCCCTCTACAGAAAAACCAGGGGATATCGATGATTTGAATTTGCAAAAAGAACAAATTGAGTTTGCGAAGATGGTCAAAGAGTTGCACAAAGAGGGTGTGCCGATGGTGTTGGTATTGGCTGAGAATAGACCACGTTTGGTAGCGGAAATTGAACCCTTTTTTGACGCTATTTGGATGATGTATCAACCAGGTGAATACGGTGCTGATGCATTGGTTAAATTGATGAGTGGAGAGGTTTATCCCTCGGGTCGTTTGCCTTTCACTTATCCCAAATACCCCAATACACTGTTGACTTATGATCACAAGTACACGGAGACTTTGGATACGCAATTTGCCAACAACGCTTTTCAACCGCAGTGGCCTTTTGGACATGGTCTTTCTTATTCTAAATTTGAATACAAGGACTTGAATGTAGAGAAAATCACCAAAGGTGATGGTACCTGGGAGTTGATGGTTTCCATGAAAATCAAGAACAACAGTGACCACATGGCGGACGAGGCTACTTTGTTGTATGTTCAAGATGTCGTAGCTTCTGTTACGCCGCATGTCAAGCGATTGAAACGTTTTCAAAAGTTGTCTTATCGACCCAATGAAGAGAAGGAAATCAAGTTTTATTTGGAGAAAAAAGATTTTGAATTCATCGGTCAAAATGCTCAACCTGTATTTGAACCTGGAGAATTTAGAATCATGGTGGGTGGTCAAGAACTAAATTTATTGTTGCCATGAAAGACAAATTGAAAAGTGGCTTTGTCGTATTGTTCATTCTATTATTTTTTGGATGCAAGCAATCAGACCCCAATGATGTATTGGGAAGAAAGGGAGATGAAGTGCATTTTGCTGGTCGCATATGGGATGTTAAATCAAGCACTCAGCCTGTAGGCCCTGGTCCCAATTACTTTTCACCGTTCTATGATGATGTTTGGGTCGACGATAAAGGTTATTTGCATTTGACCATTGATAAGCGCAATGAGATTTGGTATTCATCTGAAGTCATTTCTCAAGATACTATGGGGTATGGTACCTATACTTGGGTTGTTCAATGCGATCCAATCAATTTTGCTGAAAATGTAGTATTTGGCCTTTTCACTTGGGATGACAGTACTTTTTTCAGTGATGGAAATAGTGAAGTGGATATCGAATTCTCCAAATGGGGAGATGCTTCCAGCACCACACCATTGACTTATTCAGTTCAACCGGTTAGTTTTGGATCTTTCTATCCTGAGCGTACAAGAGAGATGGATATGGATCCAACAGTTTTGACAGGTGTAACCACTCATCAATTTGAATGGACGCCAACTTTGATTTCTTGGAAAAGTTTCAAAGGAAAGGGAACTACGGGAGAGTCCATTAGTGAGTGGAGTTTTAATTTGAATCACCCTCCACGCATCAAGTATGATGGCGGTCAAGCTTCTGAACCAATTGTTATACCTGCGCCAGGTCAGCACACCAATACGCGAATGAATTTATGGACTTTACCCTTTCAATCTGTTGGCCCAATCAATGACTTAAAGCATGAGGTAGTAATCCAGGATTTCATTTATTCACCATTGTAAATAGTACCATTATGAAGTGTTTCCTTAGCTTTTTGTGTTTGAGTATTTTGTTACAAAATACAACCATTGCGCAAACCAATCCTGCCATTGCGCAGTGGTTGATCAATACGCAAGGTTTAACGGGGAGTCACTACGTTCAAGGTAATTCCACACCTATTTTGGACAACGTTGCAGCCAATGTGCAGCAAGTGCAATACTCCAACAATTGGGTATATGTCCATACCAACGGCATACCTACTTATGTCACTGGACCTTTCTTGGATGGAAATCCTTCATTGGCGAGTGACCAAAATGCCATTTTCAAGTTACCATTGAATCCTGCTCAGAATACAGGAACATCCACACCGACAAACGGGGGGAACATCGGAATCTTTATCAATGGCGTTGCATTATTTGACTACCGCGATGGTGTGTCTTGGAACAACAATACCCAAGCAGAAGGAGGTGGTCCGATTCAAGGTCCTCCTGGACAAGGTGTTTGGAACAGAGATGCGATAGTAGCGGAGAGAGCTGGATTCGATTGCGCAAAGGGACATCCAGCCATGGGTAATTACCATCACCATCAAAATCCCAGTGCTTTTGACGTCGACTTGGTAACCATTTCTTCCGTTTGCAATTTGTATGATGCAGATGGTCTGTATGTCATCAATCCTAGTGACCATTCACCTTTGATAGGTTTTGCCTATGATGGATTTCCCATTTATGGAGCATATGGTTTCTTAAATACCGATGGCACAGGAGGCCTTACCCGAATGAAGTCGTCTTACCAACTAAGAGCCATTTCCGTTCGAACGCACTATGCTGATGGAACCGATGTGACGGACGGACCGGCCGTAAGCAATACCTATCCTTTAGGACATTATCGGGAGGATTATGAATTTGTTTCTCATGACAACGAACCCGATTATTTGGATCAGCACAATGGTCGATTTTGTGTAACTCCAGAATATCCCAATGGTACCTATGCCTACTTCTGCACGGTTGATGAAAATTGGAATAGTGCCTATCCTTATGCGGTTGGACCTACATTTTATGGAGTCAAGAATGCGATGAAGGTTCCATCTGTTACTGAAACTGTGACGACCTATAATCCATCAGTGGGCATTGCCCAGTCAAAAGAAGTAAATCTTTGGAATGTTAGATATGATGGATCCTTGGATGTTGTTGTGTTACAGTACAAAGGATTGTTGAAGGAGAATATGGGTGTAAATTGTTGGGACAGCAAAGGGGCTTTGTTGAAATCCGCACAAATTGGGGCGGGATCTACCATTGCGTTTTTAGAGGCTTCAACCCTTGTCAATGGTCAATATTACTTGGAGTTGGGGGGAGGCGTCAATCGGGTTGTATTAAAAGTTCAAATAAACCGATGAAATGGGAGGTCTAAGCGCCTCTTTTTTAGTTCCTCGAATAGTTATTGTAAAAATTACAAAAATACTTTTTGTTTTATTGACAATAATGTTATTTTAGCGTTAGAAACCAAAACAAAAATCTATGAAAAAATACCTAATCACAACAATGCTGATTGCCC
>CAMCTV010000032.1 GCA_945878635.1 Chryseobacterium gleum
CAACAGCAACAAAAATCGGGTAAAGGAAAATGCAGTAAGCCTGGATCCAGTGGAAAAGGAAAGGGGAAACCCAAACCTTCTGCAGGTCAAATTAAAAAGATGCAAGAGTCTTTGTCCAAACAATTAGAAGACTTGAAGAAACAAGGACAGAATCAAGGTAAAAGTCAATCAGGAAACAACCCTCAATTGAGCAAAGAATTGGCTGGTGCAGCAGCCAAACAAGCCGCTTTGCGAAAGATGATGGAGGACAAAGCGGGAGAGCTCAACCAAGACGGAAGCGGAAAAGGCAATGAGATGAAACAAATTGCCAAGGAAATGGAGCAAATTCAAAAGGACATTGTGAACAACAATATCACAGAGGAAACTTTGCGCAGACAACGGGACATCCTCACCCGTTTGTTGCGCGCTGAAAATGCAGAACGAACGCAAGGAGAGCAAGAAGAAAGAGAAAGCAAAGAGGGACAAATGCTCAATAACACTCCACCTCCAGGATTGGAAGAATACATGAAAAAGAAAACCAAAGAAGCTGAATTGTTGCAAACATTGCCCCTACAACTAAAGCCGTATTACAAGGAAAAGGCCAATCAATATTTATTGAGTCCTCAACCGTAAAACGATTTTTTTGTAATTTTTTTTTGAATTGCAACCCGAATAAACTTTTTTCGTTTCATATTTGACTAACAAAATAAAACATGGCCTCAGAACAAGTCCTCACATTTGCCTCAGAAATTGAGAATATACATTTGGTAGAGCAAATGATTGATGACGTTTGCACCAACCACAATGTAAAAGAGGATTTCTTCGGAGAGATTCTGATTTCATTGACAGAAGCGGTAAACAATGCCATTGTGCATGGAAATCGTTTGGATGTTGGCAAGCAGGTATCAGTAAAGTTCAGTGAAGATGGCCGTCACATGTATTTTGACATTGAAGATGAAGGACCAGGTTTTGATTATGACAATCTACCCGATCCCACAGCTCCAGAAAACCTTGAAAAGCCGCATGGACGTGGCGTTTTCTTAATGCGCCAATTGGCGGACACCTGCACCTTTGAAGATGGTGGAAGGATTGTAAAATTGTCTTTTGATGTAATTGGGAGAGAGGTGGTTGCTTAGGATTTCAAGTAGCATAAAATAGAATCAATCTTTTCTGACTTGAACAAATTGTTTGCATCAAAACAATAATTTACCCATTCCCATTCCCTGGTGCCAAAATTCAATCATTTCAGTCGGCACTTATTCCTTTGTTTCACAACATTATCAAAAGGTCTTTAATTTTTAAATCCCCACTGCCTTGGATTATTTTCAATGTACCGACTTATGTGCCAGTAAGCTTTTTTGTAGCGAATGATGCAATCATGAAACTTATTCTGCTATTGAAATCGATATCACAAAGAATTGGCCTAATTGGTCACTGATGATTTGTAGGAGCGTATGATAGTCGAAACAGATTGGGACTTTGGAGAAATTTGTGACATGAAATTCACATTTTATGGGGATTTATGCTTTGGGGTTGGTCCAAGGGTTATGACCCAAACCCCTACCTCCCAAACTTCACCAACAACACCGCAATATCCGATGGATTCACACCCGAAATCCTACTGGCTTGTCCAATGGTTTCTGGACGAACTGCACTCAACTTCTGCCTGGCTTCAGTGCTCAAACTCTGCATCTGGTGGTAATCAAAATCAACCGGTATCTTCACATAATCCAAACGGGTCAACTTGTCAGCTAATAATTTTTCCTTCTCGATGTACCCCGAATATTTAACCAAGATCTCCGCTTGCTCCAGAGATTCTTGTTTATAGCCTTTTAAAACGATTTTCTCATTGATTTCTTTACATGTATTCGATAAACCATTTAAAGTGGTTTGTGGGCGAGATAAAAGGCTTAAAACAGATGTTTTGTTTGGTATCTCACTCGACCCCATTTCCGTTAAATATGGATTGACTTCATCGGGCTTAACAGATGTATCTTTCAACAAATCCATGATCTCTTGTGTCTCATTCCGCTTCAGTTCCAATTCGCGCATGCGCTCATCATCTGCCAAACCGATGGCATGGCTCATTGGAGTCAATCGCTCGTCGGCGTTGTCCTGTCGCAATAAGGTTCTGTACTCTGCTCGACTGGTGAACATGCGATATGGTTCGTCGGTGCTTTTGGTAATCAAGTCGTCAATCAAAACCCCGATGTAAGCTTCATTGCGGTTCAAGATCATCGGATCTTTTTCCTTCACCGATAATGCCGCGTTGATACCCGCCATTAATCCTTGACATGCTGCCTCTTCATACCCTGTTGTTCCGTTGATTTGTCCCGCAAAATAAAGTCCTGGAACATCTTTGGATTCGAGCGTATGCAGCAATTGATTCGGTGGAAAATAATCGTATTCGATGGCATAGCCGGGACGAAAAATTCTTGCATTTTCAAAACCCTCAATTTGACGCAACGCTTTGACCTGAACTTCCTCTGGCAAGCTGGTGGAAAATCCGTTAACATATATTTCCACCGTCCGCCAACCTTCAGGTTCTACAAACAATTGGTGATGATCCTTGTCCGCGAACCGAGTGATTTTATCTTCAATCGATGGACAATACCGCGGACCCGAACCAATGATTCTACCGGTAAACATGGGAGACTTTTCAAAACCTTCCGCCAAAATATCATGCACCGTTTGATTGGTGTTGGTAATCCAACAAGAGCGTTGTTTTTGTAATGGTGCTGTTGAAGATAAATAGGAAAATTTAGATGGATTTCTATCTCCTTCCTGCTCCACCATTTTATCGTAATTCAAACTTCGTCCATCTACTCGAGGAGGGGTTCCTGTTTTCATTCGGCCCGCTTGAAAGCCCAATGAAACCAACTGTTCCGTGATGCCTTCTGATCTTTTCTCCCCCATTCTACCACCAGCCAATTGTTGCTCTCCTATATGAATCACACCATTCAAAAAAGTGCCACTCGTAACAATCACTTTTTTGGCGTAAAACACAACACCGATTGAAGTGCGTACACCCGACACTTTTCCATTTTCAAACAAAATTTCTTTCACGGAATCTTGCCAAAAAAAGACGTTGGGAATGGACTCCAATTGCAGTCTCCATTCCTCAGCGAACATCATTCGATCACTCTGACATCTAGGACTCCACATTGCCGGTCCTTTTGAAACATTGAGCATCCTAAATTGAATCGCACTTTTATCAGAGACAATTCCACTCAATCCACCCAACGCATCAATCTCTCTCACAATCTGACCTTTGGCGATTCCACCCATTGCTGGGTTACAACTCATTTGACCTATCTTATTCATATCCATGGTAATTAAAAGTGTTTTTACACCCAAATTACCAGATGCAGATGCAGCCTCGTTTCCGGCATGTCCCGCACCAATCACGATGACTTCAAAAGTATTTTCTTTCATTTGTTCCACGTGAAACATTTATCTATTTTTTCATCATACCTTTCTTCTTTCTCAAATATTCTTTTCTCTCAATGGTGCATTCATTGACAAATATAATGAAATTGCATGACTTTCGCAAGCCCTCATTTCAACAATTTTTTCACTATTTTTATCCTGAAAACCAATAAGATGAAGCAATCCATGTGCTATAACACGAAAAAATTCTTGCTGATATTTTTCGCTCATGGTTTTGGCGTTGTCTCTCACACGATCCAAACTGATGTACAATTCACCCAGAATCATTTTCTCTGTGGTACCGTTATCGAAGGTGATGATATCGGTGTAGTAATCATGCTGAAGGAATTGCTGGTTGATTTTGAGCAATTCGTCATCAAACATGAACACAATATTCAATTCCTCTATAGAACGTCCATAATAGTGTGCCAAAGCATGCAACCAGGAAGAAATGCGTTGATTAGAGACGAAATAAGGCCTCTTCACGCCTTGGAAATAAATAGATACCGCCATATCAACAAAATTCGATTTTTGGGCCATCTACAAATCAGGAAAAAGGAAATAAGATAAACAGCGAGATGTGAACTAATCGTTCTCGGGGAATATATATGTTATTACGAACAAACCATTAGGACGATAGAATGCAGCGGATTGGATTTACACTGAAAAGAATTAATGAGAGCAAGAAACAATCATCCTGATAAATCAACCAATAAACCAATAAATTGCATTGACAGCTTACCTGTTTTCAACTAAATCAGGTTGATCAAACCCCTAAAACTTGAAGAAAAAGGTAGATTGCCATTTATTAGCACCAAAGAAAACCACCAGAAATATCAGAAAAAAAATTAAGAGCATTAAACCGATTGAACAATAAACTTAGATGTTTCACATGAAATCAATTTCCTTCCTCTACATCTACTGTTTCTTTGGGTAAAATTCTCACCCCATCAATTTTATATATGTCACCATCCTTGTAAGTCACTGTCATTTTCAAAAGACCAGTCTCAGCAAAATAAGTCCAATCACCGGAGCGCAAACCACCTTCATATTGACCTTTCTCCATCACCATCCCATTGGCATACCACATTTTGTGTTTACCCACAGGTGAAGATAAATTGAATTCCCCCTCAAAAGCAGGTTGATCTGTACTGTAATAATACCATTTCCAAATGCCATTCTTCTCACCGTCAAGATACTCCCCGATCTCCAAATGATCATTCATTTGAAATTTCCATAGACCATTTTTAACATCATCGCTATACATACCTTCAAGAATTACAGCACCTGAAGTATCCAATTCCACATATTCTCCATCTAACTTTCCACGTGAAAAATGCTCCCTTCTGTGCAGTTTTTCATTTACATAATACCACAACCACTCCCCATCCGGCTTACCTTTCCAATAATCTCCTTTCAATTCTATCAAACCTTCCTTGTCAAAATACACCCATGGACCAATACGCTCGTTGTCTTTGTATTCGCCCTGGGCTTTCAATTCACCAGAAAGAAAAAACTCTTTCCAAACACCTTGTCTCATGCCATCTACATCCAATAATCCCTCTCCAACCTTTACACCTTGCTGATAAACTTGATTGATAATACGCTCTCCTGAAGGACGTTCCACATGAAAAATGCCTTGTTTCTGACTTCCTGAATAACCACCCCTGGATAGTAATCCATCCGGCAATGTATCTACTTTGAAAGTCAAATTACCTACTCCACCATTGTCTGTGACTAGAACATCATTCTCAAACAGCTCAGTTCTGATCACTATTCCTTTTTTATCATAGAACTGGAACAGTCCGTTTCTCTTGCTATTGGACCAAATACCATCTTTAAGAACAAATTCAGATTCCGGAAAAAACTCCTTCCATAAACCATCCCTTTGTCCATTTTTGTTGTAACGATTGAAACGCTCAACACTATTCACAAAACCCAAAGTATACTTGGTGATGCCGATCAATGTACCATCTTCACTATATTCTTTAGCCTTTCCTTGTTCCTTATTGCCATCAAAGGGTATGCGCCAATGTACCTTTCCACTTGCATAATACTCTTCTCTAATGCCTTGCTTCACGTTTTCAAGGTATTGCATGGCCGTTACTCTAACCCCTAAAGTATCAAACTCAATCTCCCAACCATTCTTCTTACCTTCTCTATACCCTATCTCTTTTTCAATGCGACCTTTATTGTCGAAAAACTTCCACGTGGAATCCAGTAGACCTCCCTTTCTATTTCCACTGGCAACAAGCACACCATCAGTATTGTATGTTTTCCAAAAACCCTCAGGCTGATTATTGTACCAATACCCTTCACTGGATACCTTTCCATTTGGATGGTAAAATGTCTTGTATTCCATTTGACTGAAAACCAAGTTTGACCAGACGATGAAAAACATCAAAAAGAAAAATGATTTTATTTTTTCACCATTGGTATTCATTATAAAACTAAAAATTTTTTTTGAAATAAAAGAGATGGTGTCCTTATTAAGCTGTTAGTACCGTTGGTAAAATTCGGTCAAAACATTTGTTTTTCTTGTAATTCACAAAATTATCAAGGTTATGAACATGTTATTTTATTGTAAAATACTGGTTTTGAGAAAACGAATGGAGTTATCAAAAATGAAATGAAATTGGGAAGTGTGCATAAAAAGGAGGACTTTGAATCTGTTGATATTGGTGATGGTGATTTCATATCCTTGTGTAGAAAATACCAAAACAAATTTTGGTTAGGGGAATATGAAGAACTAAGTACAGCCAGAAAAATTAAAGTCAACAATAGTTGTACTTGGTTATGAACATCAATTAACAAGTTCCAAATCCAAAATGTAGATAAAAGAAATTGTATTTTCGCGAAATGAAAATTATTATCGGAAGTGATCATGCTGGTTTTTCTATGAAAGAAGAATTGAAGGTATGGTTGAATGCGCAAGGACATACTTGTGAAGATAAAGGTTGTTTTTCTGCTGAAAGTGTGGATTATCCTGATTATGCGCATGCTGTAGCTCGAGATGTAGAGAGCGAAAATACGCCAGGAATTTTATTGTGTGGCTCAGCCAATGGCGTTTGTATTACAGCTAATAAACATGCGGGAATTAGAGCAGCACTGTGTTGGACCAAAGAGATTTCTTCATTGGCCAGACAGCATAACGATGCTAACGTGGTATGTATTCCCGCTCGTTTCATTTCATTAGAAGAAGCAAAAGAAATTGTTACTGCTTTTATAGAGACTGAATTTGAAGGCGGCAGACATCAGAATAGGGTCAATAAAATTTGCATGTAATGAAATCAATATTTTCTTTTTTATTTGTTTTACTGGCATTCTGTGCAGGAGCTCAAAAAGACTGGGCGCATCAATATGGTCAGGTAATTTCACAAGATGAGTTGAAAAAGCACTTGTATGTCATTGCTTCAGATGTTTATGAAGGACGTGAAACAGGCATGGAGGGACAGCGAAAAGCTGCGCAGTATTTGGATGAGTATTATGCAGGTATTGGCATTAAAACACAAAGACAAATTTTTCCGCTGAAACGATTGAGTTTTTTGGAGTCTACTGTTTTATTGGATACCAAGTATGATATACAGAAAACGTATTCTTTCATTAAAGATTTTTATTTTTTCAGCGCGGATAGAACCCAAACGGTTGAGGTGAATGAATTGGTTTTTGTGGGTTATGGAATATCTGAGGAAGGATGGGATGATTACAAAGGTTTGGATGTGAAAGGAAAAACCATTATTTGTTTGTCTGGCGAGCCAGTGAAAAAGGGTAAAAGTTTGATCACAGGTAAAAAGGAATTTTCTCAATGGACTTTGGATCGCGAAGCAAAAAGAAAAGCAGCGATTGAAAAAGGGGCCAAGATGTTTATTCAGATTGATCAGAATTTTGACCAATACATGAGTCGTGTAAAGTATTATCTACAAACTCCGCGCATGACTTTAGACAATAAGGGTTCAGAAGATGAAGAGGATTTGAGGATTCCTTATTTGCATTGTTCAGTTGAGATGGCTCAGGATTTATTGGCATTTATGGGATTACCCCAACATGAAACGTTGGTGAAGAAAGCAATGAAGAGAAAAAAGGTATTGTCTAATGCGCACAAAGCAACATTTAATGTCAACTTCCACGTGAAAAGAGAGGACTTGGTTTCTGATAATGTGTTGGCCTTTTTGGAAGGAGAAGATCCAGAATTGAAATCGGAAATTGTGGTAATTAGTGCACATTACGATCACGTAGGAATTATCAATGGTGAAATACACAATGGAGCAGATGATGATGGATCAGGAACAGTGAGTGTGATGGAAATGGCGCGTGCCTTTGTTCAGGCCAAGAAGGAGGGACACGGCAGCAAGCGCAGCATTTTGTTTTTGCATGTGAGTGGTGAGGAAAAAGGATTGTTGGGCAGTGAGTGGTATTCAGATCACCCAGTATATCCATTGGCCAATACAGTTTGTGATTTGAATGTGGACATGGTGGGAAGAAAAGATGCGGATCACCAAGATGGGAAATATGTGTATTTGATAGGGTCAGACAAATTGAGTACTGAACTTCATCAGATTTCTGAGGAGGCCAATAAGAAATACACAAATATTCAATTGGATTATACCTACAATGATCCCAATGATCCCAATCAATTTTATTACCGTTCTGACCACTATAACTTCGCGAAGCACAATATTCCCGTGATATTTTACTTCAGTGGTGTGCATGAGGATTACCACAAGCCAGGAGATGATCCTGAGAAAATCATGTACGATAAAATGGCTGAAATAGGAAAGTTGGTTTTTCATACCGCATGGGAAGTAGCTAACAGACCAGAAAAGTTGAAGGTGGATGTGGCCAATGATTTCAAAGAAAAATAAATAATAAGAGACAATAAATAATTAATAAGATGCAAGAAATATTAAAGACCTTAGGGTTATCAGCAGTGAACGATGGAACTTCAACAGGATTGAATTTTATGGGATCAGGTGAAGTGATTTCATCCTATTCACCCGTGGATGGAAAGCACATCGCAGATGTGAAATCCACCACCAAAGAAGAGTATGAGGAAGTGATTTTAACGGCTCAAAAAGCTTATCAAGAGTGGCGCTTGATGCCAGCACCTAAGCGTGGTGAAATTGTTCGTCAGTTTGGCGAAAAACTCCGTGCAAAGAAGGATGCATTGGGAAGATTGGTGAGTTATGAAATGGGAAAATCCCTACAAGAAGGATGGGGAGAGGTTCAGGAGATGATAGACATCTGCGATTTTGCAGTAGGGTTAAGTCGTCAGTTGTATGGATTGACCATGCACAGTGAGCGTCCGGGACATAGAATGTATGAGCAATGGCATCCACTGGGAGTAGTAGGAATTATTTCTGCATTCAACTTCCCTGTTGCTGTTTGGAGTTGGAACTCAGCATTGGCTTGGATTTGTGGAGATACTTGTGTTTGGAAGGCATCAGAGAAAGCGCCATTGTGTGCGGTGGCTTGTCAGAATATTTGGAATGAAGTTGCTAAAGAAAACAACTTGCCAGAAGGAATTTCTTGCATCATTACAGGAAAAGTTCAGGAAGGAGAGTGGTTGGTGAATGATACACGTGTTCCTTTGATTTCAGCTACGGGATCTACCCGCATGGGAAGAATCGTAGGTGCTAAAGTAGCTGAGCGTTTCGGAAAGAGCTTATTGGAATTGGGAGGAAACAATGCCATCATAGTCACGGACAGTGCAGATTTGAAGATGTGCATTCCAGCGATGGTATTTGGTGCAGTAGGAACGGCTGGTCAACGTTGTACCACTACACGTCGTTTGATTATCCACGAGAGTTTGTATGAAGCAACCAAAGAGAGTTTGGTAAAAGCATATGGACAATTGCGCATTGGTGATCCATTGGATGCCAATAATCACGTGGGTCCGCTTATCGATACAGATGCAGTACACAATTATTTGAACGCCATCGAGCAAGCAAAGGCACAAGGCGGAAAGGTTTTGGTAGAGGGTGGAGTATTGACCGGTGAGCAATATACTTCTGGATGTTATGTGAAGCCTTGTATCATCGAAGCCAACAATGATATGGCCATTGTGCAACACGAGACATTTGCCCCTATTTTGTATGTGATGCCTTACAAGACATTGGATGAAGCCATCGCGATGCAAAACGGAGTAGTGCAAGGATTGAGCTCTTCTATCATGACTTTGAACATGAGAGAGGCTGAGCGTTTCTTGAGTTGTGAAGGATCAGATTGCGGAATTGCCAACGTCAATATCGGAACCAGTGGTGCTGAGATAGGAGGTGCATTTGGAGGTGAGAAAGAGACCGGTGGAGGACGTGAAAGCGGATCTGATGCTTGGAGAAATTACATGCGCCGTCAGACCAATACCATCAATTATTCAACCTCATTGCCCTTAGCGCAAGGAATTAAATTTGACATCTAATGAAACCAAAAATTTTCCTCCTTCTATCTCTTATGATTTCAGCAATGACTCAAGCGCAGACAGAAGCGTGGAAAATGAAGTTTCATTTGAACGATACGGTAGATGCAGTTTTTGATGTGTTGGTAGAACATGGGGAAAGCACCATGGGCATGACCATTGAAAATGGCGGAGAATCGATTTATTTGCATAGCATAGAAGGCCAGGAATATCCTGGCTTTCTTTTTCCTTATTTTGAAACTAAAATTGAGTGGAAGCCAGCCGAAAAAGGCGATATGGCTTGGAAGGGTTGGTTTATTAAGAAAGGAGGAAAGCCGGTTTATTTTGACGCACAAAGACAGCCATACACGAGCGCAGAGGAAGAAACCATGCCTAATGAGCTTAAGCAAGACTTGGTGATTGAAAAGCGACAGAAAGTGGTGTTTGAGTCAGGCACTCCTGACACCTACAATGCCATTGGTTTATTTGATTTGTATTCCAATGGAATGTGCACAGGAACTTTTTTAACAGAGACTGGTGACTATCGATTTTTAAAGGGATCATGGAATAATGAACACATTCAAATGCAGTGTTTGGATGGAGCGCATTTGTTTTGTTTTACAGCGGAAATAGCCCATGAATACGGGAGTTTTATAAATGGAAGATTTTACAGTGGCAATACCTATTCAGAAAAATGGGAAGGAGAAGATGATCAAACTTTTGAATTGCGCCCCGCAGAGGAATTGGTCAAGCTAAGAGCGGGAAGAGAAGGAGAAGTGTTTGCATTTAGTGCAATGGATTTGCAAGGCAATATGAGAACCTTTGGAGCAGAGGATTGGAAGGGTCATTTGAGCATCATTCAGCTCATGGGCACGTGGTGTCCCAATTGCACAGATGAAGGCAAGGTAATGGCAGCAATGCACAAGAAATACGGAGCAAAAGGATTGCAGATTATCCCCGTTGCCTTTGAAAGATCTGATGATATTGCAGAGAACAAGCGCGTAATACAAAAGCAAATGGCGCAATTGAATTGCGGATATGAGGCCTATGTTGGAAGGGCAGAAGGGAAGGGCAAGGAACGTGCGCAAAATGTATTTCCACAGCTAGAAAAAGTAATGGCCTTTCCCACGATAATTGTGGTGAATAGCGAGGGAAAAGTGATACACACTCACACCGGATTTAATGGACCGGCAACAGGCAAGTACCACACCAAGGAGGTGCTGAAGTTGGAGAAGATGATTGAGGAGGGGTTGAAGAGTGTTCACTGACCATAAGGCTTCAAAAACGGTTTTTCTACATTCCATTTAATGGTTCTTTGGTAGTCGCATCCTCCGTGGATATTGGCAGCGATGAATACTCTTTTATTTGTTTTTTCACTTTCAAAAAGCAGGACACGGGGTTCAAAAGCCAATTCACGTGTGATGAAATCTACTAAGTTTTTTCTGATTTTGGTTTCTTCATAAAGGGGGAAGAAGTAGTCGGTTTTGCTGCGTTGTGTGTGCTGAATTAGACGCCATTTTTGGGCAATTTCTTCGGTGAGTTCACAACCACCAGAACAGTATTGACTTTTAAATTCATTGTAATAAGCACCTTCAAGGGGGTAGACGGTTACAGTGATGTCTTCATTTTTAGGATTTTCAATATGAAAGGTAAATACTCCACCACCGCAGCGTTGGGCAAAACTGGACATGCAGAAGAAAAAACTAACCAACAACGGAATAATTTGTTTGATGGTCATGAGCAGATAATATTTGGATGGAAGTTTAGCTTTGTATCTTTACAAAGATAGCGGACAAAAATAGGATTGTCCAGTAGCGCAATGAATCAATTGTTTTCCATACAGTATGGCTTTCCATTGTTGGTTACAATGGTTTATTTCTTGTGCCTGATCTTTCATGGATTGGGGAAATTGAAAATCTCAACAGGTTTGTTTTTATTGATATCAGCTGGATATATTGGGTTGGTTAGGCTTTTTGATTGTCAGCTGTTGTGGTCCAATCCAGATGTTGATCAATGGATTGTGTGCGCGCGAAGCATGGTGGATGAACCAAGCTTTTGGCTTAAGGAGTATGCGATATATGATTTTACTCGATTGATGACGATTGTGCCCATTGCTTTGGTCTATTGGATTTTTGGAGCTGTAGGATACTTTGAGGTGTCTGTTTTGTTTTTGATTTCTTTTTTTGTTTTTGTTGTACTTCAAACCAAAATGCTTATTCGTTTTTTTGAGCAACGGGTTGTGTTTTTGTCCGTTGGTTTATTGGTCATTTATGTGGTGATGAGCAACCACCACAACATGAGGGCATTTAATAGTGAGATTCCTGTGGCACTCATGTTTTCTGCAGTGGCCTATTTGTGGTTATTGGAAAAGGTAAACCCAAAAAAAGTTTTTTGGATGGGATGGATATTGAGCATGATGCCTTTTGCTAAGGAACAAGCGCTTTACATTGCGTTGTTGTCTTTTGCATACATCTTGGTTGATTTTGTCCGAAAGAAGCAATGGGTTTTGGTTGGATCAATGCTGTTGGGAGGACTATTTGGAGGAGCTTTGTGGATGCTTATTCTTGCGGTAAGGGTTGGATTGGAACCCATTTTAGCGGTTGTTTCGTCTATTTCAGAATATGGACAGATGGGATTGAGGCAACAGGCGATGGTGATAGCGGAGAAGACACATATTTTTTCTCAAGTGATATGGCTGAATAAAGAGATGTTGGTTTTGTTTCCTATTGTATTGATGGGATTGTTTGTTGGCCTTGTTCAACTCAGGAAAAAGGATTTTCAGCGTTCAATGTATTTCTTTTTTGCAACAACCCTTATTGTTGCATGTTATGTGATTTACTTGCCCCACAATCGTTTTACGCACTATCATATATTGTTGTGGCCCATGGTACCGTATTTCATTGTGGTTTTTATTACATATGCAAAAGAGAGGTTAAGGCAATACACTTATTATTTGTTGCCAGTATTGATGTTCCCATTTGTTTTGGATGTTGCATACAGCAGGATGCGCGCTTGGCATCCGGAGGAAAAGGAGATGGAGAAAATAGAAAAATGGCAACAAGATTCCTACGTAAAATCCTTGGAGCATCATCAAGTATTAGGATCAAAGATGATGGTTTGGGGCTGGGACAATCGTGCTTTGGTTTTGTACGATATTAAACGCGCGAGTGGTTTTTTGTACCCGCAGTATGCTTTTGGTAAATACTCTGGAACGGAGCGTGTTCGAGATAATTATTTGCATTTTATGGAAACAGTGCAACCCACTTTTGTTTTGGAATTGGTGGGAAATGGTCGATATTTTTTTAATAACCTTGAACAGTTTGGAATAGGCGAGAATTTTACGGCGCTTCAATCCTTGTTGAGTCAGCGATATCGGTTGTTGGAATCAGGTTCCAATTTTAAGCTCTACAAGAAAATTTGAACAATACGGAAAGGTAGAAAGGGCTCTATTGAACAAAGAAATAAGGGAATGCATGAGAAAATATTTGTACATTTTATTGTTGTTTTTTGGAACAACGGCATTTGGACAATCGGTTCAGCGCTTTTCCACGTGGAATGCGCTTGAGGATTGGGTGCTAAAAAATGCCACGGTGATTCAATTGAATCAAGAGCAGTTGCGAATGGCTGAGTTGACGGAGCAGGCCTCTTGGCTAAATACGCTCAATCCACGCATTCCAACAACGGGAAGTTGGATCAACAATACTGATCTGCCGGTGAATTTTATACCGGGTCAGGTTTTTGGTGGACCGGAAGGTAGTTTCAGGGAAATAACATTTGGTCAGCAATACATTAGTTCATTTACCGCAGCGCCACAATTTGACCTTGTGAATATTGCAAAATGGCAAGATGTTAGGGCGGCCAAAGCCAATACCAAGGTAGTTGCTGCGGAAGGTATGATGAATAGGATAAAGTTGTTGGAGCAAGTCAATGTTTTGTATTGTGGTATAATACAACTGAAGAAACAGCAAAAAATAGTGGAGCGTTTTGTGTGGCTGTCGGACAGTTTGTCTCAAATTGTGGGGCGCAAGTATGACGCGGGTTTGATGCGATTACAAGACAGAAATGATGCTCAAGTGAATGTCTTACAACAAAAGGGTGTCTTACGGAATATAGTGCATCAATTGACCTATCAAGAAGCGCTGCTGTCTTCATTGACTGGAATTAGTGTGGAAATAGATGTGACAGAGCGAGCAGAGGAATTAGAAACCAAGAGTACGGTTCAGAATCAAACAGCTTTGAATCTGGCCATGTTTAGGGTTGATTATGCTAAGATGATGTACCGCTCATCACAATTGGAGCAGTTGCCTGTATTGAGTTTTCAATCATCGTTGGCGTATCAAAACAACAGCAATGCTCAGTGGATGGATCCCGCGAACAGGTGGATTTACAGCAGTTTTGTTGGCGCTAAGTTGACATGGGACTTACCCACCAATGCTGTGAAGGCGACCAATGTTCGCGTAAAAAAAATCAACTTTAAAATGGCGGAGATTCTTTTGGAGGAAGAGAAAAGAAACACCAAAGTCAGAAATGAGCAGTTGATAAAAGATTGGGAAAATGCCAAAAAGGAGGTTGAGGAAAAGGAGTTGATGGCCATACTGGAAAAGGACAGTTACCGGCAGGCGGGAGATCAATATGAAAAGGAAGTGATTGGTTTGGACAAACTTATTTTGGCTCAAAACAAATGGCTTTCTGCGCAATTGAGTGTGTTGAATGCCAGAATCAATCAGCAGATGTATCAACAAAAAATACGCATTAATTATGCAAATTAGAACATGGATTTTTTCTTTGATGATGATCTCAATATGGGGTTGTAAAGGAAAACAACAAGAGGTAAGCCCAGTGCGCAATGACATCACAGAGACAGTATTTGCTTCCGGACAATTGGTGGCCAATGACCGTTACAATTTGACGGCGCAATCGGAGGGGTATATCTCGGCCATTTTGGTGGTTGAGGGTGCGGAGGTAGCCACGGGTCAATTGTTGGCGGAAATAGACAATGATGGATCAGAAGCAGGAGCAGCTGCAGCACAAGCGCAACTGCGAATTGCCCAGCAGAATGCAACAGAACAGTCGCCAGCATGGCAAGAGGCCAAGTTGCAATTGGAGACAACAGAGCAGAAGATGCAGCAAGAAAAGCGACAAAAGGAAAGGTATGAGTCGTTGTACCAAGCCCAGAGCGCCTCGCGATTGGAAATGGAGAATGCCCAATTGGCCTATGAATCAGCCAAGAACAATTGGTTGGCGGCAAAAAAGAAATTGCAGCAAATACAACAGCAAGCAGATTGGACTTTGGCCGGACAGCAGGCGCAGGCGGTTCAGCAAGGAAGAGCTTCCCAATACAATCAAGTTAAGGCGTTATCGGCAGGTAAAGTTTTGCGATTGATAAAACGGGTGGGTGATTTTGTAAGGAAAGGAGATGTGATTGCTGTATTGGCCAGTGATCAACAATTGGTGGCACAGCTCAATGTTGATGAGAACAGCATCAAGAAAATTAGAGAAGGACAACGTGCGCACGTGCAATTGAACGTCGACAAAGGAAAAGTGCTAGATGGAGTTGTTAGAACCATTTATCCGTTGTATGATGAGACAACGCAATCTTTTTTGTGCGATGTTTCATTTGAAAAACCATTGGATTTTCAAGTCGTTGGAACAAGATTGGAGGCCAACGTGGATATAGCGCAACGCAAGCAAGTGTTGCTGATACCTAGAAGTTATTTGAGCTATAGCAATACCGTTCAGTTGAAAGGAGAGGAAGATGCAAGAGCGGTAGAGGTGGGCATTAGAAGTACGGAGTGGGTGGAAATTAAAAGTGGATTGTCTGAGCAGGACATTCTGATTCCGTTGAAAAAATAGACGTCATGAATATCAATCGGAACATAGCGTGGACTTATTTTATTGCCTCCAAGAAAATGACAATGGTAGCGATTTTAGGGGTTGTTATTGGGGTATCCATCTTTATGTTCATGAACTCTATGGCCGCAGGATTTGACAGAACTTCGGGCGAGTCTTTCTTCAAAACCACTCCCCACATTAGGGTGTATAAGGACGATAAGATTAGCCAACCACTGAAGGAAGAATCCAATTCAAAAACACTGATTGTCAATCCCAAGGTTGTGCCTTCTATTAACACCATTGATAATCCCATGGATTGGGTGAAGTTGATCCGCAAGCAAAAGGAAGTTACTGTTGTGTTTCCACAAGTGAGTTGCCCTGTTTTTTACAACAATGGAAAATCTCAAGTTACAGGAACCACCATTGGTTTTGATCCGGTTGAAGCGGACAAGATGTTTCGTATTTCTACCTTCACGGTACAAGGAAGCATAGTTGATTTATCTACTCATCAAGATGGAATCATCATCGGCAGTGGCATTGCCGAGAAGATGAACTTGTTGACCGGAGATAAAATCAACATGACGTCTTCCAAAGGCATTAATCTAACACTGACAGTTGTTGGTATTTTTAAGACCAACAATTCCAAAGAAGACAAGACCAAATCTTATGTGAATTTGGCCACGGGGCAGCAGTTTTTAAAGGAGAATAACGCCTATGTTACAGACATCAATGTGAACATTGATAATCCAGACCGCGCGCCACAAGTAGCGAAAGAATTGACCAATTTAACAGGGTATAAAGCGGAAGACTGGATTGCGGCCAATGAAACCTACATGGCGGCTTCACGGATCAGGAAAATTGTGATCATGTTCATTAGTTTTACTTTGTTGATAGTTTCCAGTTTTGGTATATACAACATTTTGAACATGACGGTGAGCCAAAAAATCAATGACATTGCCATTTTGAAGGCGATGGGATTTAACGGAGGAGATGTCATTCGAATATTTGTTTATCAAGCCCTTACGATTGGCGCTCTTGGAGTGATCTTGGGCGTGTTGTTGGCCTTGATATTGGTTCAAGCCCTTCAGCATGTATACATTGGCGGTGACATTGGTTATTTCCCTATCCGTTTTGAGCCATGGGTTTTTGTTAGAGGAATATTCATTGGATTGTTTATCACATTTTTGGCGGGATATGTACCGGCTAAGAAAGCGGCAAAAGTGGATCCCGTAAGCATTTTCAGAAAATGATTTTACAAGTAGAGAACATAGAGAAGAAATTTTATGATCCGATTGAGTTCAAGGTATTGAATGGAATTTCTTTTGATATCGAGCGAGGAGAGTTTGTGACATTGGTTGGTAAGTCAGGTTGTGGAAAGTCCACTTTATTGTACATCTTGTCGACGATGGATACAGAGTATTCAGGCAGGTTGGTGATAGATGGAGAGGATGTTGTCGGATATGATCAGAATCGTTTGTCTGCGATGCGCAATGAGAAGATTGGCTTTGTGTTTCAGTTTCATTATTTGTTGACCGATTTTACTTGTTTGAAAAACATCATGATTCCTGCATTGCGTCTTGGAAAATTGTCAGAAGAAGAGATTGAGTTCCGTGCCATGGAGAAATTGCGCATGTTGGGGATGGAGGATCAAGCCTTGAAGCCCGCATCTAAATTATCGGGAGGACAGCAGCAGCGCGTCGCCATTGCTCGGGCATTGATCAATGACCCTTTGATTATCATGGGCGATGAACCTACAGGGAATTTGGATTCAAAAAACACGCAGATTGTATTTGATATTCTGCAAGAGTTAGCACATGAGAAGAAGCAGACCATTATTGCGGTGACACATGACAATGATTTTGCAAAGGCCAGTGATCGCACAATAGAAATGATGGACGGAAGGATAGTATAGTAAAAGAATAATAAAATGAATACCACACCCCCAAAAAAATGGAAAATGATGCTCTTGACATGGCTATTTATTTACCCAGTAATCAACATTCTTTTTGCTTTGCTTTTTCCCTTTATACAAGAGTTCAATCAACTGATTAAGACGCTTATATTAACGATGATTTTGGTTCCTTTGATGGGCATTGTCTTGCCCAAATTGCATCATCGATTTGCCCATTGGTTAAGACGTTGAGGTTTTATTATAGAAGATGTACATTTAACATATTGGTGTCTTGAAGGTCAATATCTTTCGGCAAACTAAAAAGAATGAAAAAACATTTATTGACTTTGGCCGCATTGATTTGCGCAACTATTGTAAGCGCGCAGTTTGCAGTGAAGATTACCCCATTCACGTTCTTGAAGAACCAGTATTTCATGTTGCACGGAGAGTACATTATTCCGGGAACTGAAAAACTATCGGTAGGTTTAGGTCTAGCACCTAACATGGTGCCAAAGACTAGTTTTTTGGATGATCTTGGAGATTTAGCAGACGCAAATTACACATATTCCTATGATGATAAACTTTGGTTGGAAAATGCTAAAGCAGGATTTTCATTTGATCCAGAGTTGCGTTGGTATTTCAAAGAAGCTTACGAAGGATTTTTTATGGGTTTATATTCTTCACAACGTTTCTCAAGTGGAGTGAGATTGGAAGAGAGCTATTGGGGATTAGAAGATCCAACGGATCCGTTTTCAGCTTATACATTCTTAGATTCACCAGGTTACATAACCTCTAAATCTCACATTTCAATTTATGGATTGCAAATGGGATTCTGCAAAACATACGGCGGTGATGACAATATTTTGTTGGATGTTTATTTTGGAGCAGGATCAAAGAATACCAATATCAAGTGGTCAGGCACCAACTTAGTAGGTCCGGGTCGTGCTGAATACAACAATTCGGGTATTGCCTTGCGTGGTAACGTAGCTATTGGTTATATCTTTAAATAATTATTTAAGCTGTATTTGAAAAGGGAAGCTCTTGAGCTTCCCTTTTTTCATGGTTGAAAGAACAGCCTTTTCTTTATTGGCAATTCTATCCACTTGTGTAAAAGAAAACCAGTGAAGATGGATAAGGTAATGATTATGCCGTAAAGGGATAGATTTTCGAATGCGCTGATTGTTTTTAATTTTTGTTGGTAAAGGAGAACATTGATTACTCCCAAAACAATGGGGAAATGAACGATATAAATAGCATAACTGGCATTCCCCAACTGCATAATCCAGTTGTGATTTAACCAATGTCTTTCTTTTGTTTGCGAAACTTTGAAAATGAGTAGTCCAGATAATGACGAAACAAAGAGGTAGTTGAAATTGGCCCATTGCTCAGGCAGGCAATACGCACTGAGTGCAAAGATTAGTGCATTAAACAAAAGCAACTTATTGAGATGACGGAAAATAAAATAATTTACCAAAGAGCTGTTGTCATGAAATACAAATGCCAAATATCCACCTAACGCCATGCATTCAAACTTATTTAATATCAGGTAAAGGGCTAGGGGTTGAAGCGGAAGATGAAATCGAATAACCAATAGCTTGACTACAATTTTGGACACCATCCAAAACGCCCCGAATATTAAAATACCATTTGTGTGTTGCTTGATTTTTCGCAATAACAAAGGCCAAAACAGGTAAAAATGTTCTTCAACTCCGATGGACCACAAATGCCCCAGCATTCCTATGGAAGGGATGAATAGCAGCGCTACGTTTGGGGAGAAAAGGATGTGGGATGCGACAAAGAAGAGTTGATGCTCATGCCAATCAAATGGATTGGGATAATTAAACAAAGGCCAATCAATGGCGCCTGCAAGAAAAGCAAATCCAATAAGCAATAGATACAAAGGCCAAATTCGAACCACCCTTCTCCAGTAGAATTGACGTATGGAGAATGTGCCTGTTTTTTTTGTTTCAGATATCAATACGTGAGTGATTAAAAAACCACTCAGGACAAAGAAAAAGACAACGGCATTGAAACCAAGGTGGGAGATCAAAGGAGCGCTCCAGTGTATTTTGCCCTGCGTTATGTATTGGATAGGAGCTGCAGTATAGATATTGTTCAAATCGTAGTATAGAGAGGGAAGAACAAACATTGTTTTCATCAATTCAATATGGCCGATGATGACAGCTAAGGCTGCAAATAGCCGCAAGGCGGTGATTCCTGGAATTTTCAAGGGTATTGACATTCCTTTCAAAAGTAGGGATTTCTTTAGATGGTTTTTGACAAAACGGGTCGATGCTTTTCTTCCGAATGGTGATTTATGGTTATGCATAAAAAAGGATTTACATCATTATCCAGGATGTTTTATGTAATGAAATGATTAATAGTTTGATTAGTAATGAACCAGGAGCGAAAAAATTTCTATTATTGTTGTATGAAAATTCAATTCAAGTGGGGATTTGTATGCCTCATCATTCTTTCATTCGCCTGCAATAAGGGCATTGAGATTGAACCAAGTGTTTCTCGAGAGGAATTGAAAGGTTGGGAAAAAACGCTCAATCCTTTTTTGGAAGATATGGAATTGGGAACCAAGACAGCCTATACCACAGGAAATATATCATTGTCAACTGGATCGTGGACCTTCAATGATGCTATGATTGGCACCTCGACAAGCGATAAAAAGTCAGGGACAAAGTCTGCAAGAATAAGAAATACAGGGAAATTAACTTTGTTAACCGATAAGACAAACGGAATAGGAACAGTTACCATTAAGCACGCCGCCTATGGCAGTGATGCATCAAGTACATGGCAACTATGGTATTCAACCAATGCAGGAGTTTCTTATACCCAATCTGGAACTACAATTACATCAGTAGCGGGTAATCTCAGCACTGTTACATTTACCATCAATGTTGCTGGAAGTGCAAGAGTGGAAATCCGTAAAATCAGCGGAGGAACCAACAGAATCAACATAGATGACATCAATATAACAGACAATGGAAGTGGAACGGTAACACCACCATCAACAGGGGGTATTAAGAAGTTTTTGTTTGATGCCAAGCACGGTCAAACATCAGGAAATGCGGATTGGGTGATAGATCAAGATAATGGAACACCCCAACAAATCCCAACACCATTGCAAAGCACCTTGACTAGCTCAACATTGGGAACGTATTGGACAGGGGGTATTTCTTCATGGGGAATAGCATTGGCTAAACAGGGACATACCGTTCACAATTTGCCATCCTCGTCTTCTTTAACTTATGGCAACTCATCCAACACATTGGACTTGATGAATTATGATGTTTTTGTTGTGGATGAGCCCAACACATTGTTCACAGCTGCAGAAAAGACAGCAATGATGCAGTTTGTACAGAATGGTGGCGGATTGTTTATTGTAGGAAATCACAACGGGTCAGACAGAAACGGAGACGGATATGATGCGCCCGCCATTTGGAACAATTTCTTTTCAAGCAATGGCGTTGCTGCTAATCCATTTGGATTTTCTTTTGATTTATTGAACTTATCAGGTACAACCACCAATCGCGCCACTTCAACTACCAATCCCATACTGAATGGAACCCAAGGTTCAGTATCTTCTATTCAATACAACAGCGGAACATCGATGACCATGAATCCCACAGCCAACTCAAGTGTTACGGGATTGATTTGGAAGAGTGGTGTAACAAAGAACAACAACAATGTTTTTTGTTTGAGCGCTACTTATGGAACAGGAAGAGTAGTTGCGCTAGGAGACAGTTCTCCCACTGATGATGGATCAGGTGCAGCAGGCGATGTGTTGTATGACGGCTGGTCTGTCTACAGTCACAGTAAGTTGCTTCTGAACGCTTCTTTGTGGCTGGCGGAGTAAAACAACGTTGGTTTCTTTCACGGAGTTGGTGAACAGTATGGTGAAACCTTATATTTGTTCTCAAAGCCTTACCAATGCTATTCAACAGTTTTAATTATCTTGTTTTTCTTGTTTCGGTTTGGTTGATTTTTTGGTTTTTGCTAAAAGACCGGACCAAGTTGCAGCAACTGTTTTTGCTTTTGGTCAGCTGTTACTTCTACATGTTTTTTATTCCCAAGTACATTTTGATTTTGGGACTAACCATAGCTGTAGATTATTGGGCGGGAATTGCTTTGGAGCGACAAGAAAGCGAAAGAAAGCGAAAGGTGATTTTATGGGTAAGCGTGGTGGTGACTTGTGCCATTTTGTTTGTCTTTAAGTACTACAATTTTTTCTCAGAGAATATTCGCACTTTGTCTGAGTATTTTGGCGGAGAATGGTCCATCGGTATTTTATCTTGGGCGCTTCCGATAGGCCTTTCTTTTCACACCTTTCAAAGTTTGAGTTATGTTTTCGAGGTGTATTACAAAAGGCAGGCGGCGGAGCGCAACTTTTTGACTTACTCTTTGTATGTCATGTATTTTCCGCAATTGGTTGCTGGCCCCATTGAACGTCCCGGGAATTTGCTTCAGCAGTTGAATAAGCCATTTTCTTTTGATGCAACATTGGCGAGTGATGGGTTGCGGATGATCTTGTGGGGCTTGTTCAAAAAAGTTGTTATTGCGGATTCATGTGCGATGATTGTCAATACTACTTATTTGAATATTGAAGGCGCCTCTACGCTGGATTTGTGGTATGCGGCCATATTGTTTTCCATCCAGATCTACGGCGATTTTTCAGGGTATTCTGATATTGCCAGAGGAAGTTCACAACTGATGGGCATTCGATTGATTTCAAATTTTCAATTCCCCTATTTTTCAAAGAGCATTACTGAGTTTTGGAGCCGCTGGCACACCAGTCTTTCCTCTTGGTTTCGGGATTATGTGTACATCCCATTGGGAGGAAATAGAGTATCGGCCTGGAAGCAGTCCAGAAACATTTTGATTGTTTTTGTCTTGAGTGGATTTTGGCATGGCGCACAGTGGACATTCATTGTGTGGGGATTGGTCAATGCGGGCTTTATTCTCCTAGAGAAGTCAATGTCATGGAGCAAGAGAGCCCAATCAGCGGTTTTAATTCCGTTGACATTTTTGTTCACAACCTGTATTTGGGTGTTTTTTAGGGCTGAAAACATGAACCAAGCTTGGGCGCAATTGCATCGAATGTTGTTTGATTTTCATGGAGGCTCTCAAATTGTGGTGGATAAAAAACTGTGGTTGATGATTGTGTTTTTCTTTGTGTTGGAGTGGATTCAACGCAGTAGGGTGCACGGTTTGGATGTACAGCATTGGCGACCCACTTATCGGTATAGTGCTTATGTCTTGGTTTATTTGTTGGTGTTTTTTATGGCTGTTTATCCTGCCAATCAATTCATTTATTTTCAATTCTGATGAAAGGGTTCTTGCATAAGCTATTGTTTTTTGGCGCATTTGCATTCATCACGCATGTGATTGCGGGCTATCACATGAATGGAAATACAGATACCAATTATTTGCGATTTACCCCCAGCAATAATACCGGGATGATTTTGGGCAATTCGCGCGCTGCGCAAGCCATTTCACCGGATGATTTAAAAGCCCATTTGGGTTTGTTTAACGCCGCTTTTGCGCTGAATACATCTCCTTATGGAGAAGTGTATCACCGTTATATTAAAAAACAACTAAATGAGGAGTCGCGTGATCAAGTATTTGTTTTTTGCGTTGACCCTTGGTCGTTGTCTAGTCCGTTTGATCCGCAAACGGGTCGGGAGGGAATGGTGGAAGAAAGCAAGTTTATTGCCACTACCACCACCATCGCAGATCCCAATTGGGAGTTTATGATTGAGCAATATGCCTATGGCTGGGGCAACATCATCAGGGAGCATTACCGCCCCACGTCAGGGATGTTTTTGCACAGCAATGGTTGGTTGGAAGTGAATAGGGAGTATGATGTAACGCGTTCCGAAAAACGCAGGGCCAATAAGTTAAAAGGATACAAGGCGGAGGTGTTTGTTTCCAATCGACCGTCAGATTATCGCAAGAAGGAATTGAGGAAGATGTTGCAAGAAATGAAAGGATATGGGAAGGTGATGATGGTTCGACTTCCTGTTCATCCAGATTTTTTTGAAATGGAGCAAGC
>CAMCTV010000033.1 GCA_945878635.1 Chryseobacterium gleum
TGTGAATCGAACTTCAACATTCGTGTCAGACATGGCTGTGCCATCTACTTCTCTAACAACGGCCTGATAAGGAATACCCGGCATGTTAAGCTGAGCATTAACGGCACAGCCCAAAAATCCCAAAACCAAAATCAAAATGTTCTTCATACGCCAAAACTATTTTTATATCCCTCAACTATGAGGCCCACGTAAGCCCAACTAAAAAATTTCATCTTCAAGTATAAGGCGTGAACTAAATTCGCTCCATGTCCAGACGCGCTATACAAATTGGAGAAGAAGACATTGAGACGCTATCCCTTCAAGTCCAGCATACTTTTGACGCACCCATCAAAACAAAGAAGAACATTCACGACCTTATCGATGCCATTACCAAGCAAAATCAAAAAGATGTCATCAGCCTTAATACCTTAAGAAGATTCTTCAAACTCATACCTTCCAACCACACCCCAACCATTGAAACACTCAATATCCTCAGCAGATATTGTGGATATTCCTCTTGGGATGAATTTACCTATGTAGCCAACCAAAACTCTGAAAATCTCCTGGGCCACTCCATGATCCAAATGCTGCGTCAAAAATGGTCCAAAGAGTACGCTGCTCAAATGATTCGAGACTATGCAAGAAGTGAAAAACTATACTACTGGCTCGCTGCAGCTTTCCCAAATTTACAAGAAAAAGACAAAATTTTCCTCATTAATCACTCCTTAGACAACATCATCTCTCCTCAGTATGAAAATAGCGCACTGGGGTATGCCCAATATTTTTGGATACAAACTGTTGGTTGTTATTTACTACAACTCGAAGAACATTCTTTTTTAAAAGTTATTCCAAAAATTAAACACCGAAAAATCATTGCTGAAATTTGTGTGAGCTACAATACCTCTGAGAAAAATTATGACCATCTATTGCAGCAAACGAAGGATCTTTTTACTAACCAACAAGACCATGTTTTCCTCAAATCTGTAATCCTATTCCGATCTTTCCTCTCTTCAAAAAAATGGAATAAACAACACCAACACTACATTGCTGAACTGCATCTGACACCAGCGAACATAGACATCAAACCCTTTTCACGAATGAGGGCTTTGCAAATCCTGGCCAATCACCCATCACAAAGTACATTCACTACCATCCAATCCGACTTGCATTTTTTTAAGCGAAACAAATTCTACCGAGAATCAATCGTTTTCTATATCATTGAAATTACCCGAGCGCTCTGTTACAGCAAACGCAATGATGATGCTGTTGTTCTATTGGAAGAATACAACAGTCTCTACCAAGGGAACATTGGATTCTGGGCCAGCATTCACCGCAACACCCTTCAACTGTATGCCAGTTGGGCTTTTGCGATGAACAATCAAATGGAAAGAGCCATCGATTATTATCAAAAATTCAATCCATCCTTGATTGAAAACTTTCAAGAAGAATGCATCAAAAAAGATTTAGACAGAGTGAAAAAAATCTTGAAACAAACTTAGCTTTAATTCTCCACTACCCTCACCTTTCCAACCAACTGCCCTTTAATCTCCAAGACTTTAAAGATATAATCACCTATTACCATCTCTTGTCCCTTAATTGGGAAATTTTCCAAGCAGTGCAATATCATCCCGTTAATGGTATCATACTTTTCTTCATCCTCCTCCAACTTCAATCCATACTGGTCGTTGATGTTCTTGATTTCATCCCTTCCTGTAAAAATATAACTTCCATCGGCTTGGGGATTGGTCATCACTTCTACCTCATCATGCTCATCCTCTATCTCTCCAACAATCTCCTCAATAATGTCTTCCAAAGTGGCCATACCGGCTGTTCCTCCAAATTCATCAACCACAATAAAAACCTGCTTCTTTTCCAAAATATTCATGCTCAACATCTCTTGCGCAGGCATGGCCTCAGGGATAATGGCCACTGGACGAATCAAATTCTGTATGCGCGTCGGTTGACTCAATAAATCAAAAGAATGAACGTAGCCTATAATGTTATCAATGTTGTTTTTAAAGACCAAAATCTTTGACAGTTGGGACTCGATAAATTTATTCTTTAGTTCAAACATTCCCGATGTCAATGGCACTGCTACAATCTCATTTCTGGGAATCATGCAGTCACGCGCTTTGACTTTGGAGAAATCAAGGGCATTTTGAAAAATCTCAATTTCATGATCCATGGTGGTGGTTGGGTCCTGCTGACCTGTAACCTTCTCCAAATAATCATCCAAATCCACCCTTCCAAATACGCGTTTCTCATTCTCTGTATTGGCCTTTTTTCCCAAAATCAAATGCGCCAACATCATCACCAACATGGCAAATGGCCATAAAATAAAACACCAAAGCACCAGGGGTACAGCCAAAATATTTAACCAACGATTAGGAGAATGTGTCACCATGATTTTGGGTAAAAACTCTCCAAACACCAAAATGATGATGGTGGACAAGATTGTTTGAACCAAAACCAAACCTCCTTCACCCAAAAAATGAGCTATATCGTGCAGGTGGTTTTCAATACCCAAAACAATTTGATCACCCAACGTCATCCCAAATACCACCAACCCTATGTTGTTTCCCACCAACATAGCCGATAGGAACAACTGTGGACGATTAATAAAATAAGAAACAATATTGGCGGACCACAATCCCTGTTTTTTATCCAACTCAACCTTTAAATGATTGGCGGACAAAAAAGCCATTTCCATACCGCTTGAAAAAGCACAAACCAATATGCTAATGATCACCCACAATAACCAATTGTCTGTAGCAGCTTCCATCTATCCCTGTTCTTGATTGCGCTTCATGCGCTCATACATTTTTTTTCGAAAATAATACCAAACAAATGCAATTACAGGAATAACCAAATTATTGCTTTCCTTTTCAAAACCATTCAAGGAAATTCTAAAAACTGCATAGATGGTGGTGGCAATGGCAACAGCCAACCAAAAGTGAATGAGAAGACGTGTAAACTTGTCCATTAGTTGATATTATTGTTGATGTTCATTTGTCCAGTAGGTTTCAAAATTTGATATTCTGTAAATGCAGCATTGCTGATCAATCCCTTGCCATGTAAGATTCCTGTTTTGGTCTGTATGGTCACCCAATCATCCGTCTTTATCAAATCACTGTCCCTATAAAAAATGACTGATTCTGACAGCATATACTCTTGGTCACTGTTAATCATTTTTACATTTCCGTTGGCCTTAAAAACGCCCGACTTCTCCCAAAATTCACCTGTCTTGGCCGTTAACACAGCGTCTCCTTCAACGTTATCATAAAAGGTCATTTTAAAACCGTTTCTGGCCATGACAATACTGGTGTCTTGGACAAATCTTTCCAACAAAGGAGACTCTAGGCGTGAGGTTAGCTGGCCGCGCTCGGAAAAAACATAATCAGCATCTAGAATGGACTGGACGGGGTAGTTAAAATCATCCGTTACAGCTTTTATCTCTGCTATTTCATTTTGACATGAAATACAACAAAAAAAAACCAATCCTATGAACAAAAAACAATTATTCATCAATCGTATTTTCTAACCAAGAACCATTTCTCAAATGGTTGCATTTGGAAACCAACGGACACCACATTCTGACGGGTAGCTAGTAAATCACCAGCACTTTTACTGATGTTCTGATAAGAGAAATGCAATGCTGAACTGGATTTGGAAGCACGCAATGGGATGGTTAAACCTGCAGACCACGATTTTAAAGCAACCGCCTTGCCTTCCAACTGCAAATTCTCTGTTCCCTGCGTATATCCTGCTCTGTAGCGAATACTCGACCAAAAATTATTAGCACGCTCGGCAGCAAAAGGTTGTACTTCTAAGAATGCTGCATAGCGTTCAGCACTGGAAAAATTTTCTATTGTATTCAAAGAAAAACTGGTGGCTGCATTGGTCCAATCTTGAACTGAATACTGCGCGCCAAAGGAATACTTACCACCCGCCTTATTTAACCAAGTCAACATACCAGCCACTTTCCATTGTTCGGGTGCCCTTAAACTTCCCTTTCCGCTGACCAAAACATATCCTGTATCCAAAGTAATATCCTCACCTGCATAAGGAACCGTGCTCACGCCGTAAATTCTTTCATTGGCTTTTAAGTCAAAAGATGGTGAATAAATCAAACTAGTTGTGAGCAAAAGCAAATGTTGCTTGATGGATTTTTTCACATTACCAATCAGCGGTGTTTGGTGCATGACTGAAACGTCATAACGTATTGTCTTTACTTCCAACCATTGGTCAAAGCGGCTGTCAAACATCTGAGTAGAATTAAAATCCATCTTGCGGTGGAAACTCATGGCGCCAAACATAAAATAACCATTGACGCCAATGGACAACTGCTGACCCAAATAATGAGCACTATCCATGCCCCAGGCAAAACTGCGCGCACCACCAAATATCAATTGATGAATTCCGCCTTCACCGCTGTGAAGAATATCACCTGCCAGAGAATCATTGACAGAAAAAGCATTGCCCATATTGTAACCCACACGGCTATAATTGTTCAAACCAACAGCAAATCCATAAGGTGATCCATTGCGCTTGAATGCAAAAGCCACTTCACCCACTTGTCCACCACGGTATGGAGATGAAGAAACATCACCTTTGTACTTGGTCTCATGCATCATCATGCTGGACTGAAAGGAAGTCTCCTTTAACCATGCGTAAGATGCGGGATTGTCCAATAAGACAACATTCAAATCTGTTGGAACAAGCGAAACACCTGCCAGACCCTTGCTCAAAGCGTTGTCATGGATTGACCGCTCTCCTATACCCCAACGCGTAAATGGATCATTCATGGTGTACTGGGCCAAAATCGGCATTGCACCCAACATCATCCAAAAACCAATCAAAAATAATTTAGCCTTCATTCAACCAATAATTTAAACCCCAAAGATTCAAGTGATCAACAATCACAAAACGCTCTTTGAAATGCTTTTCCAAATGTACGACATCGCTACCGGTAATGATGACTCGATCTACATGGTCACCTTCACAAAATAAGTCAATCATCCCCTCCAATTCCTTTTGCCATCCTACCCGTCCGCCGACATACAGATTCATTTGTGTTCCCTTTTCAGAAATGCTTTTTTGATGGTCCATCAATGGCAATTGGGCAGTAAAATGATTCATAGCATTCCAACGCATTTGTAGACCTGGAGATATCGCCAAACCAGAAATACATCGATCATTGACCGCTGTGTAAGTGATACAAGTTCCCAAATCCACTAACAAAATAGCGGCATCATGAGGAAACTTAGAACGAGCTCCCATAGCTGCGGCCAGGCGATCCACACCCATTTCTGACGGCTCAGCATAATCGACCACAAAAGGAGAAATTGAGCCACCCGACAACAAAAAAACATCGGGAAGATTGAGCCAAATCATTTGACCCTTTACAGATCCAACTCCAACTTTATATGGGGGATACTTTTCTTCAATTTCCTTCACTTGCTGTGCGGAAGGGTTTTCTCTGAATTGAAAAACATCCAACAGTTCGTTGTCTTTAAAAATACCCCACTTGATGGAGGAGTTACCCGCATCAATGCACCAATTGTACTTTATCATCAATCCTTGTGCAATAATGTAACCAAACCACGAGCCTCAATGGGTTGTCCACCGCCCATGGTATAACGGATATAATAAACATAAACACCCTGAGCAATTTTGTCACCATCCTCCGTTATTCCTGTCCAACCTTTGCTGTAGTCGTGGCTTTCAAAAAGAACATCACCCCATTTGCTGTAAACGTACATCTCGTAAAAATCCAGTGGGGCATAAGAAATAACGGGCTTGAAAACATCGTTTACACCACCAGTAACCATGGCATTGGGAATAAAAAACTTGGGCTCATGAATCAATACAACCTCATTGGAAAAAACTGAAAATGTTGTATCAAAATTCAACGAGGGATTGGATACCATCTCTACACGATAGGCTACATAACCATCAGATTGGTATAGTGAATCAATAAAATCATTGTAACTCAATTGATTCACGGAGACATCTGAAAGAAACTCATACCATCCAAACTTACCCGTCTTTCTGTGAATGACATATTTATTAATTCCCTCAGACCAAGTTTCATAAGGTTTCCACTGCAATAAACCCTCATACTTATTGTCCATTTTCAATCCTTCAAGCAGAACGTTCTTACATGTATTGCTGATGTAAACGGTGTCATTGCATTGGTTAAAAACCAAGACGCGAAACTTGTATCTAAAAAATTCAGGATTCAGTTCATAAACCTGAAAAACAACAGGCGTCACTGCATTGGTTTTTTCATCTATAAAATCCCATGTTTGCAAAAAATCATCGAACCGTTGCAATTCATAATGGTGAACAGTAGGTGTTGTAGAAGTTTGAAAAGTCACAGTAATGGAATTGTCTAATTCCACGGAAACTCCAGAAAGATAATTATAAGCCGGAGGAACAGGATAATTGAGTGTGATGGTTTGCACATTGCTCACAGCAAAGTAACCATCATTGGCGGTGGCCAATACATAAAAACTGTGATTTAAATCCGTAAAACCATTGAGGTTAACAGACCATTGTGTTGTATTTCCATTGACAACACCCAACTGAGTGAAAGTACCATTGGCTTCTGCATGAAAAATGGTGTAACTCGCAACACCATTTTCCCAACCTTGATAAGCCGTCCACTGCAATTGAATTTGATCTGTGCAGGGCAGTTGATTGACGGGCGATAACAAGACCGCGCAATTGCAAGTACTTCCTGTTACACTGGTATTGGGTGAAGGCGGATTGCCATTGGGGCAGCCATCAAATGCAGCCAACAGGTAGCAACCCGATTGGGTGGCGCTGTTGATATTGATATCTACATAAGAGGTAGTGGGTACAAACAATGTTTCTGCAATGGCCACTGAACCACCACTGCACCGATACAAAATATAACCTTCTGTATCCGTTGATGCACTTGGATCCCAACTGATCATGGGATTGCCATTGGACACACTTACCGAGGTAATCAAAGGTACTGCCGGCGGGGTTTGATCATTAAAAACACCCTCAGCCACATTGGAAACATTCAAACAGGTCCCCATTTGCGTAGAGACCACAAATGACATGAGTGCATTACAAGTAGTGACCTCTACACTGTACCCTCCACTTCCATCAGTAATCAAAGCGGAGTTGTTCCAAGATGTATTAACATCATCCCAGATAAGATTGTAAGGCGTGCTTGAAGAACCTGTCCAATCGATATCCGCGTATCCCAAAGGAGCGGAGGATGGCGTTGCTGATAAAAAAGTATTGCAATGCGTCAGACCGGGATCAGATAACAAATTCCCGAATCCAGCGTTGTATTCTAAAACAATATAATAACAGATTTCATTGACCGCTGCATCATTAATATTGTCTAAAAATGAAGCAGTGGCAATGTTTGTAATCTGTGCAATTTCGACAAATGGCCCAGCAGATACTGATGCAAAAATATGGTACGCGACAAACTCACCGTTGGGATCGGCAGGAGCCGTCCAAATAAGATTGCTCGATCCGTTAATATCTACCTGAGAGCAGTCAATATCGGGAGAAGTCAATTGCGCTTGTGCGCTATGGACCAAAATCAACATGCCCATCATGAACACAACCAAAACACTATTTCTAGTCAATATTGATGTCATTTACAACGACATTTTTTGAAAGGCTGTTTTAAACTCCACCATGGTTTGATCTATTATCTGTTTGGCAGAGTAAATATTATCCAATCGAGCAGAAACCTGACCGATTTCCAATTCTCCGTCAATCATGTCTCCCTCAAACATTCCTTTTTTAGCCCTGCCTCTTCCCAGTAACGCTTTTAACTCGTCATTTGTTGCACCATTGTGGTAGGCCAATCTGACTTGATCAGCAAATGGATTATTTAACAAACGAACAGGCGTAATTTCTTTCAGAGTAAGATGTGTATCTCCTTCCTTGGCTGCTATCACAGCCTGTTTGAAAGCCTCATGGGCAGACGACTCTAGGCATGCAACAAAACGTGAACCCATTTGCACTCCTTGAGCGCCCAGGGCAAATGCAGCCAGCATGGAACGACCATCTGCAATTCCACCAGCCGCAATAACGGGTATCGTAACAGCGTCAACCACCTGAGGAATCAAACAAAGTGTTGTTGTCTCTTCACGGCCATTGTGACCACCAGCCTCAAAACCTTCAGCAACAACTGCATCGCAACCTGCCTCTTGTGCTTTGATGGCAAATTTGGAACTGGACACCACATGAATCAGCTTGCACCCCTCAGATTTAAATGTCTTCGCATACAATTTTGGATTACCGGCTGAAGTAATCACCACCTGTACTTTTTCTTCCAAAATAATCTGTATGTGATCCGCTACTTGCGGGTAAATCAGCGGCAAATTCACAGCAAAAGGTCTATCAGTAGCTGCCTTACATTTCCTGATTTGATCCCTTAATACATCCGGATACATTGAACCAGAACCTATGGTACCCAAACCTCCCGCATTGCTAACCGAAGCGGCCAACTCCCAACCTGAGCACCAAATCATCCCTCCTTGCACAATAGGGTATTGCAAACCAAAAAGTCCTGAGATATCTTTCACGGATTAAAAATACAGCAAAATCAAAGACTTTTTTAAATTTTTGAACCGAACCAAAAAAACCTTATCTTCGTAGCTCACATTACTGAACCATGAAAAAATTAGTACTCTTTTTATTGTTGGCTTTCGCGTTAGAACAAAACGCATCGGCTCAGTTTAAATACGATTATGGTTTCAGATTTGGTGGAGCCAATTATCTAGGAGACATCGGTGGAAAAAATTTACCCAGAAGGGATTTGGTTGTGGATATGCACTTACCAAGTACCCGTTGGGCGGTAGGCGGCTTTATTAGAAAAAGGAAAAATAAAAAACTCGCTTTCACCAGCACTTTCGATTACATCAGAATCCAAGGAACGGATCAATTGACCACTTATTTCCCCCGAAGAGCGCGCAACTTAACTTTTAAGAATGATATGTTTGAGTTGGCTGCAAGAGCAGAGTACACCCTCTACTATAACAGTGACTTAAGCAACCAAGGATACTTCAATCCTGATATGAAGATCTATGTTTTTGGTGGTGTTGCGGGATTGTTTACCAATCCCAAAGGATTAATGAATTACTATGCAGCCCAGAATTATTCCCGAGCAAGTGGGGAGGATTTAGAAGGTAAATGGATTGCATTGCGCAAGTACAGAACTGAGGGGCAAGAAAATGTTTACTCCGCTGCGGCCATTGCTGTTCCAATGGGTATCGGAATGTATTTTACTTACATGAAAAAATGGAGAATCGGATGGGAATATTCTTGGAGAATGACCTTTACCGATTATTTGGATGATATTTCAGGAACCTTCCCTGACCCTACGGTAATAAAGGCTGCCAATCCTGAAGAATTCCAATTGGTATCCTCTTATTTATATCACAGTTTTGACGAAGGGTATGTGGGAAGTTCAGAAACCAATCCTACTAATATCCCAGAAACCAATTTCTCTACCAAAGGAAGTCCAAGAGGTAATCCATTGAACAACGACAGTTACATGACCTTCCAATTGTATGTGAGTAAGGTTATCCGTTCTAAATCCAATTTCTACAAATCCAAATACAGTTGGATGCGCGGACGAAGCGGTGGTGGTGTTAGAAAAGCAAAAATCCGATTCTAAAAGAGGATTTAGAAATCCATATTGAGCGATAGGTAAAATACTCTTGGCAGCACTTGTCTGTCGTCTATTCCCCATGCCCAATCTGCCCTTAGAAAATACCCCAAGACTTTAGAGCGAAGCCCGAATCCATAACCAAAAATCACAGGCTCTTTAAAACTACTCACCGCCACTGTAATGGGATTTTGAACCACAGTAACTGTGTTGAATCCGTTCTGCTGATCATATGGCGTCTTTCCAGTCCAAGCACTCCCCACATCAGCAAAGCCAATGACTTGGAAATACCTCAAGAAATCACTGCTGATAGGTCGTTTTGAAAAATAACTAAACAATGGCAACCGCACCTCTGCGTTCAAAGCCATGAATGTATTTCCATTTCTGGCATTCACATAAAAACCCCTCATGGGACCACAAAAAGAGGCAAAGCGATAATTCATGGTATCGGAGACCTCCGTAGAATTGTCAACCTTTTGAAAAAGCCAATTGTCCACGCCGCCTAAATAATGAACGATCTTCTGTGTGCCAAATGAAGTAGCTCCTGCCCATCTAATGGCTCCAATTATGTTCCTGTGCAACTTGACGTAATGCCTCACATCTCCGCCAATGACTTGCATATCGGACTTACTACTCCAATCATCCAAGCGTTGCATGCGCTCATACCAAATCTTACCGCGGGTGCCTTGCAACAAATTCATGTCCAGTGATCGTGTGTTGTCGATTACATACTCCAATAACATTCCAGCATTGTGCTCATTGACATTTGGATTGGCCAAAGATTGCGGATCCACAGACAAATCAATGCTTCGGTCCCAACGGTATTGTCCACTAATCCTAAAAGATTGAAACTCATCCAAAGGATATTTCAATTGTTGCGTGACAAAATAAGTCTCCTGGCGATAAGCGCTAAATACACCTCCCCATCGTTGGGATCTTCTTTGAAATGTTGTTTTCTTATCCAACTGCTCTTTGTTGTTCTCAAAGGCAATTCCAAAATCACTGTTTCGGATATCAGCTGAAATTCTAACCGCTGCAATCAATCGATAATCCTCCATTAAATCACTCAGTGAGACTTTAAATAGCCCACTCATTCCGGGAAAAATACTCGTTGGACCCGACGCCGCACTTTGATAAAAATTGGTGACAAAGGTGTTGTCCAATTGGGTAGACGCATAATCAGTGGTAAAATTCAAATCATAATTACTCCTCTTCCAATCATTGTCTTTGGCCTTCTCTCTGTCTGGTAATGCATCATCCAGCACCAAGGTTTGCTTCTCCAAAATGAAGTTTTTACGTTCATTGAAAAATTGATAATCCGCGATATTGATTCTTCCCAATTGAATATCCCTTGGAATAAAGCGCAATGTATCCGTGGGCAGTGCGATGGTGGTTTCCTTTCTGTTCAAGAATGATTTAACTTGAAATTGGTTCAGTTGCAACTTTGTAACATGAGGAAAACCATTGAAATCATGACGGATAATCCATGCTTGGTCTGCGCTCAGCCATTGTTCCACTTTTGACACATAAGACAACTTGGCCAATTCATTCAAATGAGGTTCCTTTCTGTAATGCACCGTTGTATCAACATACGCAATTACTGAATCCCATTTTACACGATAAAAAACCTGTTGTTCATCAATGTACTCCACACATCCCATTTCGTCACTTCCCCAATCATACGCAAATCGCAATGGACGCACAGTCTCATAAATGGTCTCAATTTTTGGCGTCATTTGAGCAGATTCGACTTGATTCAAACGGTATTTCCATTCACCGTCTTGTATTGATTTGGACAAGAAAATAACCTTCTTATTGGGCAAGTACACCGGTGAGTAATCATCTTCATCTGTCTTGGTTAAAGCCCTTGGTGTATTGGCGATGGTTGGCATTAAAAAAACATCGCTCCTACCCGCCAATACGCCAATAAAAACGATATTCTTACCGTCATTGCTGAAACGGGGTTGAATAATTTTATCTACAGCAAAAACTTCTTTCTCATTCCAACTGTTGTTTTGGACATTGTATTGGGCAAAGCGCATAAAGCCGCGCTTTTCATAAAAAACGGCCAACATTTCACCGGAAGGATGCCAAGCAATGGAAGGATAAGTTAGGTCATCTGGGCGATCTTGTTTGGGTTGTCTTTTTAAAACACAATTCAGATTCTTAGTTGTTGTATCATAAACCCACACGCGGTATTGACCCCACTCATGGGTGATAAAAGCCCATTTATCGCCCTTTGCATTGACCATGAAATCGCGATAAATAAACTTCTTCTTGGCTTTTCTGTCAATCTCACCCATCAATTTCCTTGCAGCCTGAGTATTGGGAAGTCCTTCCGGCTTGAGCATGGGTTGAGACTTCAACTTGTAATACTGATAAAACTCCTCAACAATACCATCCAAGGTTTTTCCCAAGACAATTTCAAATCCTGCATCCACTCCCCTGGTAAACTTTGACATTTGAACAATACTAGGAATAACGCCTGATCCATATCGATCTTCAATAAACGTCCAAAATGCTGCTCCACCCAGCGATGCTGATTTATTTTTCCAAAAATTAATCTGGTGTTTCCGCCTCCGCAATTCATTAAACATGAACAAGTCTATCTCGTCTTGAGAGGCTCCAGACTTCCAATGCGCTAATCCTTTCAAAAACCACTCAGGCAAAGAAGAGGAAGCAGCGGCCTTCACAGCATCCTTCCAACCGTTTCCAAGAATAATTTGATTCAATGCGATGGAGGTCAAACCCTGCTTCAATTGTCGCGCGTATACTTCATGATCACCTTCAAAAAAAACAAAGAGTTTATTCTGAATAATCTGATCAGTACCCATAACCTGAAAACGCTCATCCAAGGTGGTTCCAATATTGCTCTGGCGCATGTCCGATTGACTGAGATAGACCAAGATATAAAAACGCTCGGTGGGTTCAAAACCAAAAAACTTGGTCAACTCATCACATACAGCATCGCTTTGTTTGGCCGTTTCTAATGCCAACTTTTCACCCCCTTGATAAAAGTATACATCCGCATACTTTCCTTTAAAATAGGACCAATCAAAATGCCTGAATTGCACCCTATTCTTTCCAAAGTCCAAATTGCTTCCTTGATAAAACTGGGCCTGCACTTTTCCGCAAAAGAAAAAGATCAACAAGAACCATAAGAAAATTCGTTTTATCATTGCCGCAATTTAATGCTTAAAGCTTTACGACATGTCGGTACAAACCATAAAAAGAAACAAAATTGAAGTTCATTGCTTCACTGTGGGACCCTTTCAAGAAAACACTTTTGTTGTTGTGCATGACAGCCAAAAAATCAGCATCATTGACCCAGGTGTGAGCAACACACACGAGGAAATGATATTGACAAATTTGATTCAAGAATGCCATTTACCTGTCCAGCAGATTCTCAATACCCACTGCCACATTGATCATGTCCTAGGAAATGATTTTTGCGTTCAACTATATCAAGCGCCTTTGTACTATAGTGCAAAAGATGAGTACAATCTTGAGCGTGCTATTCAAATGAGTGAGTTATGGTCCATTCCCTATAAACCTTCACCCTTGGCCAACAGTTACATCGAGGAAGGGGATTCCATACTTTGGGGAGAATCTGATGTTGAGATCTGGCATGTACCGGGACATTGCTCAGGACATTTGGCGTTTATTGATCATGAAAACAGATGCATTTTCAGCGGAGATGTGTTGTTTTACGAGAGCATAGGCAGAATTGACTTGCCTGGTGGAGATGCCGATGAAATCGAAAAATCCATACAGCGCCTTTACACGTTACCTGATGACTACATCATTTTCTGCGGACATGGTCAGCCCACATCAATAGGACATGAAAAGATACACAATCCTTTTTTCAAGGGATAACAGCTACTAGGCCTTTTTCAAGGTGAAGCCAAAAGTGCTTCCAATGTCTTCAGTTGACCTCACTGAAATGGATTGATGATGGGCCTCAATGATGTGCTTACAGATAGCTAAACCCAAGCCAGATCCCCCGTCATTTCTTGAGCGACTTTTATCCACCCGATAAAAACGCTCAAAAATTCTGGGCAAATGCTCTTTGGCAATGCCGATACCATTGTCAGCCACCTCACAAAGCAAATGCTCTTCCATATCATAAAACCTAATCTTCACCTCTCCATTTTCAATTCCATAATGAATGGCATTGGAGATTAAATTGATGAGTACCTGTTGAATGCGCTGGGAATCACCCATCACCCATAAATTCTTGGGACTGCCATCCTTTACATGCACATAAATTCCCTTGTTTCTGGTAGCTTGTTCCAATGTCTCAATAGCATGTTGAACACATTGAATGAGATCAAAACGTTCAATATTCAGCGGCAAAGCGCCACTTTCCAACTTTGAAATTTGATCCAAGTCTCCTATCAAAGCCCCTAATCGGTCTGCTTGTCGGTTGGCTTTTTCTAAGAATAACTTCACCTGCTCTTCATCCCTTAAATCATCATCCAGCAGCGTTTCAATGTAGCCTTGAATACCAAACAATGGTGTTTTTAACTCATGCGCTAAATTTCCAATAAACTCTTTTCTAAAATTATCTGTGGCATGAAGGTGCTTCAATTCTTTGATCTTGTCTTCTACCCAATCTGAAACTTCCTGTTCAATATCCTGAATAACATCTGTCGCCATTGGCACAGAAGGTCTACGCTCTGATTGACTTTTGAATGCGTGAATATTCTTGTATATAATCTTGATTCGCTTGTATAGAAAACTCTCGATAAAACTCCGAGAAAGCAAATAGGAAAAAACCCAAGAAAAGACGACCCATAGAAAGATAGACCAAACGGATAAAAATTGAGATTCCCAGCGCAGTTTAACAACGGTAAGAATAACAGCGACCAAGATAGCATTGGCAGAGGCCAACCAAACGGCTATGGCATTGGGAGAGTGGGGTTTCATTAAGGCTCAAATTTATAGCCTACTCCCTTGATTGTTTTAAAAAGTTCTTCACCCAATTTCTCTCTTAACTTTCTGATGTGCACATCAATGGTGCGGTCACCCACAATAACATCATTGCCCCAAACGGTATTCAAAATATACTCTCTTGTAAAAACCCTTCCTGGTGCACTCACCAAAAGTGCAAGCAATTCAAACTCCTTTTTAGGCAAATGAAACACCTCGCCGTTATTGGTCACCAGGTACTTCTCTTTGTCAATGACCAAACCTCCAGTACCGACACCAGCGCTTATTGCATCTCCCTTCTGCTCCCACCTCTTTAACCATGCTTTTACTTTGGAAACCAATATTCTGGGCTTAATGGGCTTGGCAATATAATCATCTCCACCTGATTCAAAACCGGCCATTTGACTGTAATCTTCATTTCGAGCCGTTAAAAAAGCGATAATTACTTCTGATCCATGGGGTAAATCTCTGATCTCTCGACACGCCTCCATACCATCCATTTCAGGCATCATGACATCCATTAAAATCAACTGCGGCTGAAAACTTTCAAAAGCCTGAACTGCGATTCTTCCATTGGATGCCGTTTCAACCACAAAACCCTCCTTCTCCAAATTGTACTTCAACAAGTCCAAAATGTCCTGCTCATCGTCTACCAAGAGAACTTTAAATTGCATTGTCATTTTTTTTTCAAAACTAATCCTTTTATTGTCAAATCAGGGTTAAGAAAACATTAACGAAATTGAAAAAAATAGAATATGTTTGCCCCATGAATTGGGAAAACAAAAAGGTCTGGATTATTGGCGCTAGCTCAGGTATTGGGCAAGGTATGGCCATTGCCATTAACCAATTGGGTGGGTTTGTTGTTTTATCATCCAGAAGTGCTACAGCCCTTCAAAACACCCAAAGTCAATTGCGCTATCCAGAAAGATCCGGAGTTATTCCTCTGGATTTAACCAACAATGAATCCATTGCTCAATCCATTGCACAATATGAAACCCAATTCAACAGCATCGACACACTCATTCACTCTGGTGGTATTAGTCAACGTTCGTTGGCTTTAGATACAACTTCGGAATCTACTGAATTAATCTTAAAAAGCAACTTTTTAGGCCAACTTCCAATCACCCAATACGCGGCAAAAAAAATGATTGCACAGCATTCTGGAAAAATTGTAGTCATCACTAGTTTTACAGGTAAGTGGGGCTTCTTCTTGCGATCTTCCTATGCAGCTTCCAAACACGCGCTGCATGGATACTATGATAGCCTAAGAATGGAAATAGAAAATGAAGGGGTTCAAATTCATTTGATAACACCAGGATTTATTGCTACTGACATTTCAAAAAATGCAGTAGATGCCCAAGGCCAGGCCACAGGGGAGATGGACAATAATCAACAACAAGGAATCAGTGCATCATTGTGTGCGCAGCAAATCTTACAGGGTATTGACAAAGAAAAACCAGAATTTGGTGTGGGTGGCAAAGAACTCAAAGCATTGTGGATTCATCAATACCTACCCAAACTTTTTCAAAAGATACTTCGCCAACAGTCCGCCCGTTAATCTTTGATTCTACTAAAACGAAGGGCCTTGAGCATAAAGTCAGGCAGTGGTTTCAACGGGTCTCTTTTTTCTACATTCAGGAATATTCCCCACTTCTCTATGATGGGGACCTTGTACACCTCAATCATTTCTATCAATACGCCATCTGGGTCGTCGATATAGACGCAATGTACCTTGGTATTGCCCATGCTTAGGGCATTCTGACTATCACAAATGAAAGGAAAACCTTTTGCGCTTAGATTTTTTTCCAAGGATTTCATGCCTTTGACATCCAATCCCAAATGCACAAAACCCAAATCACCCCAAATTCTTCCCTTGAATATTTTCTTGGGTTCGCGTGTCATCACTTGAATCAATTCAATTTGGTTGTTTCCAGTTACCTTAGCAAATCCGCCACCAACAGGCTGGCTTGGCGTCAAAAGAACTCGCCTGAAAGTTTCATTGCCGCCTGGCATACTTCTCCATTCTTCAAACACTCCTGTTGTATCATAAACCACCCGATCAAATCCCAAAATATCCGAATACAATTTCATGGATTGGTCAATGTCACTCACGCCAATGGCGCAACCCATTACACCTCCAACAGGATGACCATTGTTGGTATACCAACGATCATCAGATGTAATCTGAAACCAATTGCTATCTGGATCTTGTAAATAAAAAGCTGCTCGCTCATCGGGCCTAGAATGAATATCTTCCACACAACTCACCAGATCTTTAGCATGCGCTTGTGCACGATGAACATCTCTGGATTTAAAATGGATGTAATTGATTCCGATATCTCCAAGTGCAAAAGCATTTAAATTGGGCCTTGCTTTGAATGAAGTGGGCTGAATGACTTCAATGGCACAACCACCTTGAAGATTCAACACCATACTGGCGCGTTTGGTAATGGTTTTTTGATGCGTATAAACATCCATGAGGGGAGCGGGTTGAACAGAATCAAAAAACGGAATGTCCAAACCAAATAACTTCCTGTACAAAGGCAAAAACTTATCCATGTCACTCACCGCCAAACCGATGTGCTGCATGCCATTTACACGTGCTATACTATTTTTCATGTCTCTTTCTCCAATTGTTTCTTACGGATTCCAATTCAAGCCATGCATAGGCATTACTTTTCTTTATTCCCCTAATTTTTAAAAACGCTGCAATTTTTAGATTGTACCTGGACCATGAAATTGAAAATAGTCCAAGAGAAATCAAAACCGCCAATAGCATCAACTGATTCATGAGGCCTGTTATGGGCAAAAGTGCAAGCAAAACAAACCAAATCAGCACCGTATAAAAGGGCGATAAGAAAGTAAAAAAGGCGTAACGAATTGAATTATAAAACAACTCATCTTGCACATTCTTTTTGATGAAATTCTCAGTGAACAATGACAATGGACCAAAAAGCAATCGCCCGAGACGTCCAGGAATGAATTCCAAAATCCAAAAAACCCCATCCTTCATGCTTACCTTGAAAGACATCTCCACCTCTTTCACTGTCAAATTCAAATCGCTCACTTTCTTGTGATAGGAACGAATTTCATCTTTCTCCACTTCCTCAATTTCATGATAATTGTTACAGAAATCACGGTAGTGCTGCCATCCCTCCACTACACCTTCATGTTTCAAATCATCAAATGCAGGTGCCATCTCTTCCAGTACAGTATAATCCTCCTCATCCTTTATGTCTACCATCAGATTAGACAAAGATTGGTGCACTGACTTAATCAAGTTATTGATTGCTTTATTGTTGTCTTCTAGATAGTCTGGCCAAAAATCTTTCAACGCAATGGGTTGACCAATTTCCAAAATCAATCGTGGATGCTTTTGGTAAAAATCGCTGTAATCCAATCCCATGGGTACAATCTTCAAATCCATCAATTTGGGATCATGCTCAATGGAGGAAAATGCCAAACGCGCAAAACCTTTTTTCAAAGGAACCATCAATTGTTTCTTTCCGCGGTGGCTTCCTTCTGGAAACATGCTCACCACAGCACCCTTGGACAATCGTGTTCTGCAGACCTCAAATACGGCATCGTTGCGTTGGAATTTATCTGCTACCTTGTCTTTCTCACGATAAATGGGCAACATATTAAACCTGTATAACAGCTGAGCGATGGAGGGAGATCTAAAAACATCAGAACGTGTTAACCAATGCAATTGGTGGGGCACCACGCGACAACAAATGAGCGGGTCAATCATTGCATTTTGATGGTTGGCCACCAACATGATGGGTCCAGATTTTGGAAAATGTTCCAACCCCTTGACGTGAAATCCATCAAAGAACAACTCCAATCCATTGGATACCCATGGATACACCAAAGAATATAACCACGATTGCTTTGACAACGGATATTGCGACTTTGACATATAGAACAAATTAATGATTTAACAAATGCTGCATGTTCAGCATTTTTCCGTACAATGAATGAGGGTCTTGTAAAAGCTGGTTGGGGTGTCCCATCTCCTTCACTTCACCTTTATCCAATACCAGTACTTGATCACAGTCTTTTACAGTTGACAATCGGTGTGCGATAACAATGCTGGTGCGCCCCTTCATCAATTTATCCAATGCCTCTTGCACTTGTCTTTCACTGCTTGTATCCAACGCGCTAGTGGCTTCATCCAAAATTAAAATTTTTGGATTTCTAATCATTGCCCTGGCGATAGCAATTCTTTGTCTTTGGCCGCCAGACAACTGAACGCCACGCTCTCCCACCAAGGTGTCCAAACCCTCCGGAAATTGGGTGATAAACTCCAAAACATTGGCATCCTTCACCACTTGATTCAAAGTTTCCTCATCAGCATGGGGCTTCCCGTACAGAATATTTTCACGTATGGTTCCACCAAACAAAATAACTTCCTGCGGAACAAAGGCCATTTGACTTCGGATAAATGACTTGTCCAAATCTGTAGCCAATTGATCGCCCCATTTGATTTGACCCGATATAGGATCAAAAAACCGAAGAATCAATGCTGCAATGGTAGATTTTCCAGATCCACTTTGTCCAACCAACGCCAACTTCTCCCCGGCATTCAATTGAAAACTGACAGATTTCAAAACAGTAACGTCAGGACGGGTGGGGTAATAAAAGACAACATTCTCAAAAGACAAAGCGGTGTCTAAAATCTGAGTTCCTGATTGGGGTTCATCAAATGAAACCCCTTCATCTTCTGAATCAATCAACTTCATGATGGTCTCAATAACACCAATTCCTCTTTGCAAAGCGCCCAGCTGTGCCGCCAATCCTCCGATAGATCCAGCCACCAATCCGGTGAGCATGATAAATTGAGGCAAAACCTCTGCTGGCAATTCACCCTTCTGATGCAAGTAAGATCCCCAACCTATTACCAAACCCAATGCACCGAACAAGAAAATAATGATGAACGTACCAAACATTCCACGCCAAATAGCACCCTTCATTCCAAAGGCCTTGATGTTCTCTACACTGGCTCTGAATTTTTTCCATTCCAACCATTCATTCGCATAACTCTTAACATTGACAATTCCCATCAATGACTCATTGACAATATTTCCAGACTCAGCAACCTTATCCTGCGTTTCTTTTCCAAGGCGTTTTATAAACTTCCCAAAAAACACCATGACAATCATAATCACCGGCAAAGAGCTCAGCATGACCAATGTGAGCTCCCATGAAAAAGCCACCAGACAACCAACACCAAACACGATGATAACCGTTTGTCGGATAAACTCTGCCAAGGTAATTGTCAATGTTTCCTGCACTGTTGATACATCGCTGGAAATCCTGGTAACCAAATCACCCACCTTGCTGCTGTGATAAAAATCCATGGACTTAGAAATCATCTTTTTGTAGGCCGCACTGCGCAGTTCTAGCATTGCATTCTCTGTGACATATGCAAATAAATACACCCTGATAAAGGAGAAAACCCCTTGAATCAATAACAGAGCAACCAACGCGATGAGAACACCCTTTGTGGTATCAAAAGACAAATTGGAAAAGAACACACTCAAAAATTGCTGTGTCCAAGCGCCTCCTGGTACTGTTGTAATATCCCCTGGCGCCATCAATAATCCCAGCAAGGCGGTAATGGTAATGACCAATAAACCTGAAACAGACAACAATACAATGCCCAATCCAAAGGACAGTGCATAGGGTTGTAAAAATCTAAATACCGCTAATGAATTTCTAAAAGACTCTTTAGAAATTTTTTTCTTTTCTTTTTCCATAAATGCCTACTCACTATACGCCTTTAACACAGCATCCAAACGGGCTTTCATTTCATAATAATAACGATCATCCCACAAAACACCTTTCTGCTTCATGCTGTAAATACCTTTCCCAAAAGGTTTTGTCCTTAAAAAATTTACCCCTAGGTAATCGTCATTTCGGTAGAGGAAAGCATCCATCTCCAGAATTAAACTGGCCGCATTGTCATTTCCGAATTCAGTAAAATCGATATCAATCATTTTAGGCAGATGATTTATTTCTTTAAAAACAATCTGAATGCTGGGTGCGTAGGGGATTTTCTTGATTTTGTACTGCCCGCTGGAGCTCGCAGTATCTGAGGCTATTTTTTTTCCGTCAGCAAAAGCTTCTACAACGGCTTTGTTTAAACCCTTACCCAAGGTATCAGGCCAAACAGCAGAGGTGATTTTGCCTGAAAGCGCTATGAATTTCTTGATGTCCTTCTGCGCATGAGAGGACAAGACAGAAAGAAAAAGACAAATAACAATGAGAAGTTTTCTTAGCATACATCAAAGATAAGGAAACTTTTTTACATTTATTTGTATCAACATTAATTGTACCTACATATATTTGCTTCGTGAAACTAGAAGAAGAAATAAAACAGGAAAAATTCAAGAGTGAGCACCACAAGCTGATGATCAATCTTCTTTTTACTTCTTCTTGGCTGCAGCGCATGCAATTGAGTTTGTTGCGGCCCTATGATCTCACCCCACCGCAATACAACATTTTAAGAATTCTCAGAGGAGCCAAAGGGGAGTTGCTCAATCTTGGAGAAATCACCAGCAGGATGATTGATCGCTCCAGCAATACCTCAAGACTCATTGACAAATTGGTCATTAAAAAATGGGTTTCCCGCAAAACATGTCCCGATGATCGTCGTCAGAGTGAAATCTGCATTACCAAAGAGGGACTTAAGGTATTGGAACAACTGGACAAGCCCATTGACAGTATCACTGAACAATTTCATTTCCTGTCGGTTAAAGAAACCAAAGAAGTAAATCAATTTTTAGATCAACTCAGAAACCAAAATTTAAATCAAACAATATGAAAAAAATCATGACTCTTGCCTTAATGGCATTGACTACTGTAGCATTTGCACAGTTGAAAGACGGTAAGTACATCGTTGATTACAAAACCTCTAAAGTAGATTGGAGAGGAGAAAACCTAGTAGGCGGAGGCCACGACGGTTTTGTCAAAGTTTCTAGTGGAAATGTGATTGTAACAAGAGGCAACATTGCATCAGGCAAAATCAAGATCAATATGAACGACATGACTTGCACCGACATTACAGATGCAGGAACCAATTCTAAATTGATCAATCACTTGAAAGCGGAAGATTTCTTCTACACAGAAAAGTACCCAGATGCAACTTATGAAATCACGAACTGCACTGCCAAAGCAGATGGAAAGGGGAACACCCACATGGTAAAAGGCAAAATGACCATCAAAGGCATCAGCAAAGAATTGGAATTCCCAGTGAAAATCGAAGGCAGAGATGGAGATATGAAAGTTGCTGGAGACATTGTTTTTGATCGCTCTTTGTTTGATATTAAATACCCAAGCATTGGTAACTATGCAGCCAAGAATGAAATCAAATTGAAATTGAATATTTCTTCCAAAATCTGAATAGTTTCTAATCCCATTAAAAAAGAGGCTACGGCCTCTTTTTTTGTTTCATCACATCATTATCAGGTTTGAGAAAATAACGAAGATCCAAAGTCAAATAAGTCCCTCCAATGGGCATCCAAAGATCATTGCCTGCCCCCTTAGACTCCACATGAAGTTGGGTTAAGGCAATATCTCCCATGGGACGATGGTAGGAAGCTCCCATGTAAAAATAACCATGATCCTTTGTTCTGTATTCAAATCCCAAATTGGCAGTAGCAGCCAACAT